>JAHYIS010000001.1 GCA_019429385.1 ANME-2 cluster archaeon
CAAGAGCTAGGCCATAGAGAGCATTGCTCTTCACCCGATAAATTGTTCCATCCGGAAGATGCCGCACCAGAAGCAGATTTCCTTGAATGTTAGTACCTTTCTTATTGTACTTCATGGTGTATCCAAAGTTCGTTTTCTCACCAGTCTCAGGCCACAGGAAATGACCTCCACCAGTTGTGAAACCTAAGCTTGGATCGTAGATCACTAGCACGTCTTCGCCCGAACCAGTGTAGTAGCCTCCGTCTACAGTGACCTGCACGGAGTATGTATTGACCTCTACTTCATCGAATTCACAGGTAATTATTTTGGTAGCATCGTATTCTGTTCCGTCCACATTCCCTGTGCATGTTGATATTGGACTTACACTTGGGCCAGGGCCAACTGGCACAAGACTCATTGAGACTTCTGAGAAGCTGATATCACCTGGGAGTGGAGTCTGAAGAACATCTAAAATGTTATCTGGCAGGGCTTCGGTTACATCTACTTTTAGAGAGAAAGCCCCGGAAATCCCTCCCGGAGAAGCAACTTGAATTGCAACTGAATTTTCACTATTCAAGGCACATGCAGCGTCTTCAGGCTCAACAATGATAGTAGTATATTCTTCACTATTGTCCACTTCATCTGTTACTATGAACGTGAGTTCATAGTTGCCAGCATCGACCTGTGCCTGTCCCTCCAGTATCCAGGTACATGTCACAGAAGCACCATCAATTTCACAACTCTCTGGGTTTTGACTCAGATCAGCAGGAAGGTTTGGTTGTGAAGATCCTCCATCCTTTGTCCAACTCGTTGAAAGTGAAAGGGACGATGAGTCAATGTCAGTTACTGAAACCGTGATGGGAGTTATTCCATCGCTATACTGCACGGTTTGCGAATCTATATCAACGGAGATAACTGGCGGATCATTTACCGGATTAATATCGATGGTTACCAAAGCAGAATCGCATTCTCCATCTATATCGCAGATCTCATAGGTGAAGCTGTCAATACCGAAATAATTCTCGTTTGGATTATAGGCAATAGTGCCATCACCATTATTCACTAAAGTACCCTGTGAAGGATCGGAAATAACTGTAGTGGTGGAAGGATCGAGATTACCATCCACATCATTGTCATTATCTGCCACGTCGATTGTGATCCCTGTATCCTCATCAGTATTAGAAGTGTCATCTTCTGCAACTGGTGGTTGATTTGCTGATGGTATCCTGGTTAATCCAACATGCAGATCAAATACTGGCGGAGGTATGCTGACAACTATACTATCTGCAGGATAATATCCATCCGATTCAACATGCACACGATAAGATCCTTCCAAAACGTCCCATTGATACATTCCATCCACACCTGTAATTTGTGGATTTGTATCAGGCTGCATTATTGCATTCGGGAGAACATTTGTCGGCACATTTACCCAGTCACCCGCACCATCAGACCATTGCAACCAAACCGTTGCACCAGCTATACGATCTCCTGTAATGATGTCATAGATATATCCTGCTGGATCGATGTAGATATTAAAGCTAACAGTTGATTGACTACAGCCATAAATTGTATAAGTTATTGTAGCTGTGCCATGTCTTGGATAAAATGGTGCTGCAGTGTATGTCCACTCGGTTGGACCTCCTGTCATGCTTCCTGTAATGTCAGAACCACCGTCATTTATGTGAATCCTTATATCTACACCAGTTGCAGTATCACAACTGTTATATGAATACGTTATTGGATTTTGCCAGTAAACTGAAGGTGTAGTTCCACCGTTGTTAGGTTCAACACTTACATCAGGTGGAAGAGTTGAACCTGTTACTCTTGTCTGAGCATTTGCATCATTATCGTCGTACCTGACTTCAAGAGTCGAAGTATCTATTCTTGCATTGTTTTGAATAACAGTTTCAACAGCTGTATTATCATCAATTCTAACTGTCACTGTCCTATAATCGTGACCAAGTGGGGCAACAGTTCCAATATTCCAAATAACTTTCCTAGTGATTGGATCATAGGTGCCTCCATTTGATGCTGAAATAAACTCTAACTCTTCTGGTAATGTGTCTTCAAGCACAACGTTTTGAGCTTGTGTATCACCGAAGTTATGATAGTACAAATTATACGTCATTGAACTACCATGATCCTTACTTGCCGGAGCCTGTTTGGAGAGATACATGTTGGTACCTGCAAATTGCGGGTACTTAAACTGGATTGCAAGACCAGGATTAATTACACGTTCGTTGTATGAATATTGTAGTCCCTGTCCATTAGCGCTTTCAATACCAACAGTAGCGGAGGCACCGTTATCCCAACTATTAACTTCGAAATTAACATCTTGGTACTGGAATATTATATTATTGGTACCTTCATAGAGGATTGCTTCAAAAGTTATTCCAGATGGCGAACTAGAGTAATGATAATTATCATTCCACTGAACAACAAATTTTCTATTTGGAGCTTCACCAATAGTCTGATAATAAATTGCATCTGCTCCTATCCAATCCCAGGTAACAATATCATCCCAGAATGGTGCTATGAAGTTATGAGGACTACTGCTTCCGATAGGTTGATTCGTCCATTGACTTGTCCCGCCACTTGCAAGGGTTAAACCGTTATTGGTTATGCTGAGCTGACTGTAGTCAGTGCCATAATAATTAAAGAAGAAACCTACCGGGATGTTATTAACATAGCAGTCATCACAATTTGTAATTATCTTTGTACCTGTTGATGCTATATCTATCCAATCGTAATTGGGACCGCCAACTGAGTTACTGTCTTTGTAGATGTAGCCGAAGTGATCGGGACCACCTGTGCGACCACCGATTCGAACTTCAAAGTCTGGACTGGTTTCAGCATTTCCTCCGGCACTGATCCAGGGTCCTGTCGCATCGTTTGAATCCCTTGCTCTCGCTTGCCAGTGGTACTGCCCGTCAGCCAGACCTGTACAGGTTGCAGAGGCTCGGCTTCCAGAAGCTACTGCAGGATCTGATATGCATGTAGGAGTGTCAGTGAAAGCTGTTCCAAGAGGTCTAACTTCTACCTCTAGTTGGACATCGTCATTATCAGGATCAGAAACCACACCATCAAATAAAACCGTGTTTTCATCTGTGATTCCACCAAGAGGTATTTCAGTTGCGCCCACGGAGTCCCACTGAATAAGAGAAGTAGGCTGATTAGGAGGATTATTAGTGACTATGAAGTCTGGATCACTTTCCAGATTTTCACCTGCACTGACCCAGGGTCCTGTGGCACCATAAACATCTTTTACTCTTGCCTGCCAGTGGTATTGTCCTGTAGGTAAGTCCGAACATGTCACATAGGCCGTGTTTACAGGAACTACTGCTGGACCTGAGATGCAACTGGGATTATTTTCGAAAGCTGTTCCAACAGCTTTTATTTCAACTTCCAACTGAAGATCAGGTTCAATTACACCAACGGTTGAACGAGAACCAATACCCAAACTGTCAACCGATGCCTTCAAAACAACATTTCTTTCGTTTGTTATTCCGCCAAATGGAATTTCCGTTATACCATCAGAATTGAATTGTTCAAAGAACCATGGTTCTTCAGGAGAATAGCTAATAAAGTCCATTCCATGTCCTTTGAATACATTAGATATTATTTCGCCATTAAGGGTTCCGTCATGTATGTTCTCGTTATCATCATCCACTAAAAGCATGTAGTAATGCATCTGTTCAAATGAAACTGGTTGTGAAAAAATCAAAGTTTCAAATATTAATCGATCAGTTATGTCATGACTCAATTCTTGGCGAATGTCCCAGAGGGTACTGGAAAGTATTTTTGAATTCTCATATTTATCACCAGTATCATTCCAAAGTTCCATATCAAAGTGTTCTGATAAATCTCTTGATGTACCTCCCATTCGAGAATCGCCATCGTCATTAATCCCTTCATTCATGCTTACGGCAAAATAATCTGCAATCGCCTCTCCTAATGCCGCTTCATTAGGATCACTAATGCGTAGGGTATCATGATAGATATTATTAATTACAGCATGGGTATATTCGTGAAATATTATATCACTCATCCTAGCATATTCACCAGCTTGAAGATGAATTGTTTGGCTACCAAATGTTACTCCACCTTGATATCCACTACCTAAATTATCTAAAATACTTATTTCTACAGGTATCATCTCATATCCGAAAGAATTGAAATATTTATGTGCTACAGTTGCATGATAAAATACATTTATTGCATCTCCTGCGTCCCAATCTATATCATATGTAAATTCGCCACGTTGATCCCCATAATTATGGTCAATTTCAGGGCCAGCAACTACGTTAATATGCTCACCCATCAAGTTAGCGAATAAATACACTTCAGCTTCAGGATCTAAAAATGAATCATATCCACTTGTTTCAACCCAACCTGTATCATAATGACCTTGACTATTCGTTTGTACACGTTTCATTAAATCATTTTTACTCTCTAGATCCCAATCCATTATAGATACATACATATCACTGATAGGGCGCGATTCAGGAGTATCAGTTGGACTTTTAAGCCAAATATCGCCAGTTACATCTCCAGTTATTTTTATTTGTTCAGCCATTCCTATATCTACAGCTGTAATTATGAATATGACTGCAATCATTGCCAGCATCCATTGTCTCATCCCACATTTCATAAACTCACCTCCATCTGCTCACTCATAAAAACCGCGCCGCCATCCACACTCAGTACCGCCGCGCCCGCTGTTCTTGTACAACCACATTCCTGCAACATCAGCGGCAGAGGGCGAGTTATACTACCCCCTGTGTTTTTTGTAAAAATATCCATAATGCATTTACGCCTTGCGGGAATAACGTTTACGTTATAATTCTGTTTGCTTTTCATTTATGTTTCCTCCTATTGGTTCTATTTCTCATGCCACATATTCCATAAATCCTTTCGATGTGTACGAAACAGGTTTCCCATCTATGCATCCATTGACCACGTAGGTCCCGGTCATTTCCCATATTACCAGATATTTGTTAACTCCAATCCATATTGGAAGCGGGGTGACGTCTTCGGTACTAAAGCTAATAACCATGCTGTTCTCACCATCACTGGCAGTGAGGACTGTTACCCATGGGAATGAATTGTTCTGGAGTATAGGTATTTGAGGTAGTATGGTCATATATTCGTGCTGGATCTGTATCTCCCCATCCTCGAATCCCGCAATTATCTTTTTATTCTTCCATATATTCAGGACCGCCCCTCTTGATTTGTTATGTCCATTGTTGGTAACGTTCCCAAAGCAAAATGCATATTTACCCACATCATTTCCATCCAGGTGGTTCCTGCTCTCGCTCGCCTGTCCCCAGTCCCATCCGATATCGTCCTGCCACAGCCAGTAGCCCCAATTATGATCATGGTAACCTCTTGTGTTTTCCAGAGTGTATGTCTGTTCCAGCTCCGTTCCTTTCCTGATGGTAAGTGTACCATCTACCTTCATCTTAGGTGAGGCAACCAGCCAGTTGATCACCCGGTCCTGTCCATACTGTTCATAAGGTGCAACAAAAAGCGGGGCCGGCTCGGTAAATGGTTTGAACAGGGCATCAAAAACCGTCTGGCGATCAGCAGATTCGACATGTACATGGTATCCTTCATCTGTCAGCGTGACCGTACTGCTGTTGATTCGAAGATCGGGCATTTCATTTGAATATTCCGCCAGCAACATTGGGTAGGGATCTACGGTCATATTTGAACCACCCGGTGTGGAATAGCTTAATACAACAACAGCTGTTCCGTTTAAAGGATTGTATAGATCATATATATTCCCGCATAATCTCAATGTAGTCATGAATGAAAGGTCCTGTTCTTCATCGATCACATTGAAGTAGTGCCATTCGTTATACATCATGATTCCCGGATCATCGGCCGCCGGCGGGTGGAAGGAATCGATCTCTGTCAGTTCATTGATCAAGCTGCCCTGTCCCTTTGCATAAACTGCATTCGAAGCCGCTGAGAACAGCAGCAATGCAGCAACGATTGTAATAATTATTGATCTTGTCCGCATAACCTACACCTCATCTGTTATTTTATTCAGTAAACACATTCTGTTAGTGATTGCCTTCTGTTGGACCGCACTGCCATCCACCCACAGCGCCGCTGCGCCCGCCGCTGCCGTACAAACGCCAGCCTTCAGCATCGACATCCAGCGGTGAATTATGCTATTCTCGCTTCTTTTTACATTTTTTGCAGGAATATACTTGACATTACCACCCTGCTTATTTTTCATCTTGCAATCCACCCATGGAATTCCAATTATGAAATTGAGTAAATACCGAAATCACCCTGATGATTTTGTTCAAGATATTTTCTGGATATTTGGTTATTCATCAAAAATCATGACTTATTAATCTTTTGATGTTTCTTTAATATTTTTATACAAATATATTCATAATTTTATATACCCGCGATAAGCGACCAATAACAAAGGAAGGCACAATCACAAAAATATGCCCAAAGGTTCTCATGTTGGAAAAAAAAGCACTTGATTCAAGGAAAATCTGTATCCACTTCAAATCTAAGGATAATTTGAAAATTATTAGACCGGATTAACAGGATCGACAAAATGAGTCACTTGCGATATTTCAGCAAATGCTAGAAGATGGTTTCTGGCTTGCCCCGAACACAGCAGTAGAGTTCGAAAAGACATTGTTCGAATTGTGAAAACTCGTAACGTTATTCCCCCAATTATCACAGGCGCCACAAAAGACAATATCAACAATATTGCATTCGAAATTGTTTCACATTAATCCTTTTTCCTCAACCGCCCCACCACAGCCTCAACCTGCTCCACTGCGGTCCCGATATACCCCTCCGGGTCCATAATCCCCTCGATCTCATCAGCACTGATATATTCAGTAACCTCAGGCTTTGACACCAGTACATCCTTCATATGTTTCCCTGATTCATGGGCCTCCATGGCACTGCTCCTCACTATCTCGTGGGCCTCCTGCCTGCCTACACCACGCTTGGCCAGCTCTATCATCACTGCCTCACCCATGTTGAGCCCCTTCATAAGGTTGAGGTTCCGCCTGATGTTCTCCGGATAGAACCGCAGATTGGTAATAATCCCCTCTGCCAGTTTCAGGATATGGTCGGTGAGCACGCAGGTTTCCGGGAAAATGATGCGCTCGCTGGAACTGTTGGTCAGGTCCCGCTCATCCCACAGGGTGTTGTTCAACAACTCAGGTTCGACCATGGCCCGGACTATCCGTGCCAGTCCACACACCTGCTCGCTTTTGATGGGATTGCGCTTGTGAGGCATGGTGGACGACCCCACCTGCTTCTTGCCAAAACTCTCCTCAACCTCGGCTATCTCGCTGCGCTGCAATGTGCGCAGCTCCACGCATATCTTATCCAGCGTGGTAACAGTATTTGCCATCCACATCACGAACTCTGCATGCCGGTCCCGCTGTATTATCTGGGTGGATACCTCAACGCTGCCCAGCCCCAGGTATTCCATGGTACGGCGCTGTATCTCGATACCATCCTTTCCGAAAGCAGCCTGGGTACCCACTGCCCCGGTCATCTGGCCCACGGTCGCGCGGGGTGTGAGTTCGTCCAGCCGTGTGAGGTGCCGGTCCATCTCGCTGGCCCATACCGCAAACCTCAGGCCGTACGTTGTGGGTACACCGATCTGGCCGTGGGTCCGGCCCACGCAGACCGTATGTTTGTGCTCATCGGCCCGGTTGACCAGAGCATCCCTGACCGCTATTGTTTTGCTGCGTAGCAGTTGTATACTGTCCCGTATCTGAAGGGCAAGCTGGGTATCAAGCATATCATTTGACGTGGCACCGAAATGCACCCATTTTCCCTCATCATTGCATTGCTCTGACAATGCCAGCACCACAGCCATCATATCATGGTGGATCTCATCCTCGATCTCGTTCACCCTTTCCAGCTTTACATTTTCCTTCGCTGCCAAAATCTCCAGGGCCGCGTCTTTGGGGATCATACCCACATCGGCTTCGGCCTTTGCGAGGGCTGCCTCTGCCTGGAGCAATTTCCTCAGTTTAGACTCTTCACTCCATACCTGCTTCATCTCAGCAGTACCGTAGCGGAATTCAATCGGATGTATTGCCATATCACTTCACCTGTGACTGGATAATGGAGTTAATAAACTTAAATGCCACCAGTATGATTAGGTTTATAAGGTACTATATCCAATGTTACTGTAGGCTTTGAAAAATATTACGGATTTACTGTTCATTACAATAAAGTTGGGAAACTATGAGGTCAATCGAAAAAACAATTGTCTTATTTTTAATCCTGATAGTGTTTGCACAATCAGCGACCTGTGAAAATCCACCGACATCACCTGCCCAGTTAAAGCTTACGGACAATATTGCATATGAATACGATGCAGCATGGAGTCCTGATGATTCCTCCATTATTTACGGAATGGATGGTATGTACGGCAGTGAGCTATGGATACTGAATACCGACACATTAGATAAGAGACTTTTATTGCAGAGCACTGACTGGGTGGGCGAGCCGGACTGGGGTGAAAACGGTATACTATACACTTCGCAGTATTCATTCAAGCGGGACAGGCATCTTGACATCTGGATATATGATATGAATGAAAATTGGTCCCGCCAGCTGAGCACCAACAAGACCGACCAGAAGAATCCCAGCTGGAATAATGACGGCACGAAAATACTCTATCTGGGTCGAGTGAACTATGATTACGAGATATGGACCATGAACCCGGATACATCAAATAATTCCCGGCTGACCTTTTTCCAGACTATCGTGAAGACACCGGCATGGAGCCCTGATAATAAAAGAATAGCCTACTCATCCGATGGTGATATCTGGATCATGGATTCGGATGCCACAAATATAATTCAGCTGACCAATGACGAGTTTGAACAAAAGGACCCCACCTGGAGCCCTGAAGGGAACTGGATAGCATATGCAACTGATGAGCAGGGCGACTTTGATATCTGGGTGATGAGACCTGACGGGACTGATAAATCTATTCTCATCAATGAATCAAGGGACCAGACCGATCCTGACTGGAGCCATGATGGTAACAAGCTGTTATACACATCCTACCAGGACCTGAATAAGGACATCTGGGCTGCAGCCATATACATTGAACCTAAACCCACACCGACACCTACACTGTTGCCAACCCAGATAATAGTGGATGTGGATACAAAGAAAAATCTGTCCACGATGACCATCGTTGCTGCAGTGATTGGGATCCTTGTAGTGCTGATCTTTATTCGTAAGATTATCAAAGGCAGGAACTAAAAAAAAGGAATTCAATCCATCATCATGTGTGAAATGCTCTTACCTGCCTCTTGAATTTCTGATCTGCTAAGGTGGATCTCATGGTCATTTACCTGAATGACCAGGTCTTCCCCGCCTGTTGTTCCAAGCTGTTTACACGGAATACCCGAGAGCATGTCTATCACCCTGTGCGGCTGTGAAGTAGTAATAAGAATTCTGGCAAGTGACTCGGAAAAGAGGATATCGTCAGCCTGGGGCAATATCCCCGATACATCCACCTGTGCACCCGCCTGACCCACCATTTCACACAGGGCAATTGCCAGTCCGCCATGGGATATGTCATGAGCCGATGTCACAAGACCTGACTCGATGACACGTATCAAAGTATTGACCGTTCTTTCCAGTTCTTCAGGAACCGAAGGAGGCATACCTTTCTCCTTTTCACCCAGCATCGCATAGTATTCACTGGCGCCCAGTTCGTCCTTTGTGTCGCCGACCAGTATCACTGCATCACCGGACTGCCGGAACGTACTTCCGGGAATCTGCCCCAGGTCTTCCACCCAACCCACCATACCAATACTGGGTGTCGGTGCTATGGCAGTATCAAACTCGTCACTTTCATTGTAGAAAGACACATTTCCGCCCACCACCGGTATTCCCAGCGTCCTGGCCGCATCGCCAATACCCAGGGCCGCCTGCCGGAACTGTTCGAAAATTTCAGGGCGCTCGGGATTGCCGAAGTTCAGGCAATCCACCAGTGCCAGCGGGCGGGCGCCAACAGTGGCAAGGTTCATGACATTCTCGATGACTGCACCTGCACCGCCGCTATACGGGTCGACCTCAACATGGGCCGGGTTGCAGCCGCATGAGAGGGCAAGTCCTTTTTTGTCATCGATGATCCGAAGCACACCCGCATCATGACCCGGCTTGACCAGGGTGCGTACCTGTACTTCATGGTCATACTGGCGGTATACCCATTCCTTGGATGCAATATTAGGTCTTGCAAGTAACCTGAGGATGATACCTTTCAGGTCTTTGGGTACTGGTGGTTTGCGGGTATCCGGCTGCCTCCGCACGGACCGGGATTCAACATGAGATGAGGGAGCACCCCCGCACAGGAACAGAATGGGGATATCTGCCACCACTTCACCCTTATACTCTACAAGGTACCGGGTCTCCCGGGTGAACTCGCCGATAAGGTTAGCTTTCAGGTCATACTTCTCTGCTATTGCCAGTACAGCATCCACATTACCGGGTTCCACTTCCAGAACCATGCGTTCCTGTGACTCTGAGATCAGTATTTCAAATGGTGTAAGGGTATCGTCCCTGAGATGCACGTTATCAGCGATGATATGGATGCCCAGTTCACCTTTGGCCGCCATCTCACTGCTGGCGCCTGCCAGTCCGGCTGCACCAAGGTCACGGCATGCCAGTACCAGTCCCTTATCCACGGCTTCAAGAGTGGCCTCCATGACCAGTTTCTCTGTGAACGGGTCGCCTATCTGTACGCTGTGCCGCTCCTGGGATTCAGATTCCTCGCTCAGGTCCCTTGACGCGAACGATGCACCGCCCAGACCATCCCGTCCCGTGGACGAACCCAGAAGTACTACCTTATTACCGGCTTTCTGTGCTGTGGCAGTTACCACCTTATCCTCGCGGGCCAGTCCCACACACACCACATTGACCAGGGGATTGCCGCTGAAACTCTCATGGAAATACGCTTCTCCCCTGACCACCGGTACACCGATACAGTTCCCGTAACCGGCAATGCCCATGATCACGTGTTCGAAGAGGTAGCGGTTCTTTTCATTATCCAGCGGCCCGAAATAGAGGGGGTCCATAAGGGCTATGGGCCGGGCGCCCATTGAGATGACATCACGCACGATACCGCCGACACCTGTGGCTGCGCCGTTGTACGGGTCCACATAGGAAGGATGGTTATGGCTCTCCATACCTATGGCCAGCACCCAGCCGTCCTCAAGGCGCACGATAGCAGCATCGTCCCCGGGACCGATGATGACCCGCTCACCTGTAGTGGGAAAGGTCTTCAGCACAGCTGCACTGGAGCGGTATGAACAGTGTTCGCTCCACAGGTTTAAAAAACATCCCTGTTCGACGTATGTGGGTTCTCTTCCAAGCGTTTCTGTTATTATCTTCAGATCTTTTTCAGGCAGCATATCGGGATTTCCTTTTCGTTTACATCATCCTTTTTTCTGATGGACCAGCTTCATCACATCGTGCCGGGTGACCACACCCACCACTTTACCATGTTCCACCACCAGCACGGCATGGCTCTGTTCAAGCAGGTGGGAGATGGTGATTACCACCGCATCTTTTGAGACTGTGGGAAATGAGCCGGACATAATCTCCTTTACCTGCATATTGGACAATTTTTCAGTATTCCTCTCTGTCATGGAATGCACAACCCGGTCAGAAGAAATACTGCCCACAGGCACACCGTTCTCAATAACAGGCACCTGGGAAAAACCTTCCTTCTCCATAATATCCACAGCCTCTTCAACTGAAGAGTCAGGATGAGTATGTATCACTGGTGTGTGCATGAGGTCTACAGCCAGGACTCTCTCTTTTTGTGTGCCTTCAAATGCATTATATATTTTATTCAACGTGGATAACCTGGGGTCTACATCACCGGCTTCTATACGTGCAATAAGGGGCTGGCTCACACCAGCAAGTCTGGCCAGTTCATTCTGGGTAAGATTGAGGCTTATCCTCTGTTTCTTAAGATCTTCTGGTGTAGGGAGGAGCATGGTCGATGTACCTTTTTAATTATACTGTGACTTGATTACTCAGAGTAATATCATCCATTTGATATTAAATTTTTCTAAGTATTCCAGGTGCAGGATTATTTTACTTCAGTGATTGTCCTCATCCCGGGACATTCCAATAACCTCATACTTATCTCCGCCATACAGTATGATAGCCTTCTCAATACCAATAAGTATCATCTGGATGCTGTTTTCTCCAGATTCCAGTTCAGCCACCCGGTCAAAGGTCTTACGGGTCAGGTCCATCTCTGCCGATTCATCGCCAGATGCCACTCCCTGGTCGTAGGCCTCAAAAAAAGCCTCTCTTGAAAAGCCTACAATATTTTCAACATAATTGAACATGGTGATGCATAATGGTTCTACGTATTCTGACCATCGTTCGCTTTGAACTCCTGGAATGCTTCATACATATATCGGTCCAGTTTTTCCACCCGTTCAGGGTCAGATGATTCAATCTTACCGTCAGTATCAACCACGGTAACAGTGATGCCGAACCTCTCGGCAGCTGAGGTATCGGCCTGGGACAACAATCCGGCTGCGATAGCCTTATCTTCTTCGGTAAAGTAGTCCAGGTTCAGGCCCATCAGCTGCTTCAACCCTACTGCTTCCTGCAACTTGGGTGTGAAAGAGTGTATGACTTCAACACGCCCATCAAGGCATCCCTTATAGGCCTGGTACATAGAACGGTTCTGCCTGTACCCTACATAAACCTCAAGTAACGTGACACCTATCATGGAATTTTCTTTTTTCCCTACCACAAGGTCACTGATGATCTTCTGTGTCCCATCCTTTGCATGCAGCACCAGGAATCCGGATTCTTTACCTTCTTCGTTGGATATTTCCACCATCTTGAGCAGGCACTGTCCCAATGTCATATCCCTGGTTGGTATTAAACGGTCGAAATCCTCTACCGTCCTTGAGAACTGCCCGTCATCGTATTTACCCACGCCTTCTCGGCCGATAATATCCAGTACCTTTGCACCCTGGATACCGAACAGGTTGGATTTGATGCCGTATTGTTTCTCCTTTCGCAGCAATTCCTCGAGCCGCTCGGAAGCGTCCATATGGCGCTCCAGCCGCCGCCTCACCAGGATATCCTCATCAGCGATCACCTCAAGGTTCCTGGGCACTACGCCAATCGGGGCTAATAACTGCTCCATATCAGTGTTTAACTTTTCCTCACCGAGTTCCATCAGGTCAAATACCGATTCGATAATGTACGTGAGCTTGTCCAGCATTGTCACGTCAACATATACCGGCTCGTCCCCGTCAAAGATAGG
The DNA here is from genome assembly GCA_019429385.1 of ANME-2 cluster archaeon. Classification (NCBI taxonomy): domain Archaea; kingdom Methanobacteriati; phylum Methanobacteriota; class Methanomicrobia; order Methanosarcinales; species ANME-2 cluster archaeon. The sequence goes on from JAHYIS010000001.1 coordinate 13,307, forward strand.
AAGTTTGCGGTGTTCCACGATCTCCTGCTCCATCCTGTCCAGCAAATCGCGCCGGATCATTATGACCGGCTGCGCTGCCCGTGCCCTTCCTTCATAGATGGCACCCACGTTCTCATCTGCCATCATAATGCTCAGGCTGGTCTTTCCACCACCCTGGGGGCCTGTGAGATACAGGAAAGGATGCTCTGAAAGTTCCTTTTTCAATATCTCGATTGATTCTTCCTTTGTATGTTTTGATGTGTCGAGTATTTCCACGGGAATGACCTCCCGGAATTATATCTTAGCAGTAGAATATTCCAGTTCTTAACAGTTACGCGTGTGTATATAAAAAGAAAGGCTGTGCCGGATGGCACAGCATAATGTATGGTATTTAATAATCCATATCCATATCTGGCATACCACCGGGTGGCATTCCGCCTGGCGGCATACCCGCAGACCTCGTGGATGCAATTACATCATCTATCCTCAATATCATGGTGGCTGCTTCGGTTGCAGAGTTCAGTGCCTGGGTCTTGACCCGCAGGGGTTCGACGACACCTTCGTTCCACATATCAATTACTTCACCGGTAAATACGTTCAGACCTGCTGCTTTAATACCACGCTCGTGCTGGCTGCGCATTTCCACCAGTTTGTCGATGGGGTCCAGACCGGCATTCTCTGCCAGGGTGCGGGGTACGATTTCCAGTGCTTCGGCAAAGGCATTGACAGCGAGCTGTTCCCTGCCCTTGAGAGTGGCTGCATATTCTTTGAGGCGCAGGGCAAGTTCCACTTCCGGAGAGCCTCCACCGGCTAACAGTTCCCCGTCCTCGATGACCACACCTACTACACGCGTTGCATCTTCAAATGCGGTCTCAACACTTTTCACCACGTGCTCGGTACCACCGCGCAGTATCACAGATACGGCTTTTGGATTATTGCACTTTGTGATAAAAGTGGTGGGTTCTCCGCCTACTTTTCGCTCTTCCACCAGACCGGCAAAGCCAAGGTCTGATTCAGATATTTCTTTCATGTTATTGACAACGGTCCCGCCTGTAGCCCGTGCCATCTTCTCCATATCGCTCTTCAAAAAGCGGCGTATGGAGAAAATACCGGCTTTGGCCAGGTAATGCTGTGCCATATCATCGATACCTTTCTGGCAGAACAGCACATTTGCACCGCTGGCAACTATGAGGTTCACCTTGTCCCTGAGCATTTTTTCTTCCTGGTCCAGGAACAGCTGTAACTGGTCAGGAGAAGTGATATTGATCTCGGCGTCGACTTCGGTCTTCGAGAGTTCGACCGCACTGTTGAGCAGCAGTATCTTTGCATTCTCAACCTGCCTGGGCATATTATCATGAACCCTGCCTTTATCCACTATCATCCCTTCGATGAGTTCCGAATCCTCAACACTGGCTCCAACCTTGGTTTGCAGTTTGATATCATCACGGTCAACGGTCTTCTTGCCGTTTGTGGTCTCGACCACGGAGCGCACTGCTGCTACTGCTAGTGCTGCAAGTTTATCTTTTGCGCTTTCTGCACCCTTGCCTGTGATGGCTGTACCTGCTATTTTCAACAACATGTCCTCATCGTCCTCTGATACCTTATGGACCATTCCGGCAAGTATCTCTTTGGCCCTCTCTGAAGCCATCCTGTACCCTGATGCGATAATGGTCGGGTGGATATTCTGGTTGAGCATTTCCTCTGCTTTTTTGAGCAGTTCACCTGTCAGAATTGTAGCTGTGGTGGTACCGTCGCCGACCTCATCATCCTGGGTCTTTGCAACCTCTACCAGCATCTTGGCTGCCGGATGCTCGATATCCATTTCTTTCAATATCTGGGCACCGTCGTTTGTAATGACGATATCGCCCATCGAGTCTACCAGCATCTTATCCATTCCCTTGGGACCCAGGGTTGTGCGAACCGCATTGGCCACTGCCCTTGCTGCCATGATATTACTGTTCTGTGCTTCCTTGCCCCGAGAGCGCTGCGCCCCTTCCCGCAGAATGTATATTGGCTGTCCTCCTAACTGTCCTGCCATACCTATTGTTCCTCCTATTGCTAATGATTATTATTAAATCGATTCGGTTTTACATGTTTGTACTTCTATATGAATTTTGCGGGCAAACAGACAATAAATAATTCTTTAGGCCGGTTGAAATAAATACTCAAATTACTCGTTCTCTCCAGTAAAAAATGTTAACTAACTTGATGACAAACACGTAAACCATGCAGGAGATTCATGTATTGGCACATTGCCTGTTAAACCCGTCTGTCCGGTTGAAAGGCTTAAAACCACTAAAGTACCCCCACCCTACAGATAATATCATCCAGCTTCCCTGTCCGGAGTTTATCTTTATGGGACCCAAACGCTGGGAAATAACGAAAGAACAACTTGATATCCCTCACTACCGGCGGTTCTGCCGTCAGATAATCAAGCCTGTGGCTGATACCATCGAGATGCTCTATCGATTGGGGCATTCTTTTACCCTGGTAGGAGTGCCTGGCAGTCCATCGTGCGGAGCCCAGACCACAAGTACAGGAATGGAAGGCGGGCGAGTGCATGAAGCAGAGCATACACATATTCAGGGCAGCGGTATTTTTTTTGAAGAGGTAGTCTGTGAACTGGGAGAGAGGGGGATAAAATTTAATACGATGGATTTAAATATTACCAATTGAATAATATTGGAGTAAAGATGGCCGAATCGGTGTTAAAAACAGTTGTTATTTATACATTCGTTCTGGTAACAGCCCTGGCTATTGCCACCGCGTTCATTTTCATACCTGCCTATGTCCACCATGTTGAAAGCCATGTACCAGGCGGGTTTGACAGCCTGTACCTTTCAAAATATTCACCTTACAGCACCATTGTGGTGGAAGTAGACTACCAGCCGGGTATGGAACCAGACCCAAAAGCCATGGCTGCATTGCAGGAAAAATTGGAACTGTATTCCCAAAAGCAGGTAGTGATATACCTGAACCAGGAGATCGGATACGATGAAGTCCCTATCCTCATCTCAGGGAATGACCTTTTTGATTTGACCAATAACCTGAAGCAGGCACACCGTGATTACCGGACAGGATGGCTGGGAGGAAATATCACCCTCTATATCATGTATCTGGATACCGTGTGGCAGCCCGATAATTCAGAATATTCCAGTAACATGCCGGCATACCAGTACATGACCAACACCAGGGTGTACTCGGCAGGTGTGACATATGCTGCTGATTCTATGATCATATTCAGGGATGCTCTTACCCAGGAAGATACGGAAACCACCATACTGCTGCATGAACTGGGGCATATATGGGGACTTGACCATTCCAACGTGTCAGGTGATGTAATGAACTCAGAGTTCAATGTTTATAATAGTGTACCGCTAAACCATGAATCTGGCATTAACCAGTTCCCTACAAATTACTCTTCAGGGGATACATTGAGACTTACCCGCCTGCATGAAAGTCTCCATATCCTTCCTTTCTTTTAAACCTGCAAATGGTCAGGGATGTCCATGTTATTGAAAGGAATCCCGGATTCAGGATACCATGACTCCAGGAAGGTTAGCATGTGGTATTTCATGAACACGGGTACGGGTACTGATACCAGCAGGGCAAATATGATCATTACTATAAATGCCACTATTCCGAACGGGACCATCACTACCCAGAACATGGCATCGTCTGCACCCAATCCTGCTCCCGACGTTAAAAGCAGGTACAAGCCAAGGCCAAGCACGGCAAATATCCCTAATAGAACTAATAACAGTATCAATGCAATGATGAACAAAATGATGCCAGCTACTAATCTGATGAAGAACCTCACAAACCAGTAGACTAGTATCTGTCCCCAGTCGGACTTGAACCTGCCAAACACGGCCCTGAACGCCGCAATGATACCCATGTTCTGGTACATTGCCAGGGGTATTGACAGGTTAATGAATGACTGGATTATCCCGCTTATAATGAAAAGTATGAACAGGACACCCAGGAACATGAGAATGCCCCCGAAAAACATTCCAACATCTAAATTTTCAATAGTATCGAGCGAGTTCAGTACCGGTAATAGTACCGGCAGCATAGCAGCTATGACGAGCAGTAAAAATATGAGTCCAAGCACGAACCTGATGATGAACAAATGAAAACCCTGGCGCAGGTATTTTCGGGAATATTCCCAGAATGCTACCGTGCCTGTCACAAGTGAATTCACAAATACGAATTCCATGACATTGGAGATGTATGAAAAAAGCAGGATCAATCCCACGAAAAAGAATACACCCAGCAGGATGAACAATAAATACTCTTGCAGGAACTGGCTGGCCGTTTCGTCAAAGCCCTGGAGTTCCTGTAACCAGCCCGGTTCTTCACCACCGTATTGCCGAGACGGATTGCTAAAGTTTGGGCCGCCTCCTCCACTGCCACCCAGCAGGAGGATGATAATTCCAAGTTTTATCCATTTCCAGAAACTTAAAGGTTCGAACAGGGTGATTTTGGTCCTTTGCAGTGCACCGTCCACTGCGTCTATACTAAACCAGCTCATAATAAATAATACATATATATCTATTAATTGTTTACTTTTTACGTTGAAATCTGGTTAATGTAACGATAATAAGTGATTTACCAGATATGGTATCAAAATGTTTATGCTCATACCTGCTGAATCTTATTCCAGGGTTAGTATCTCATTCCTCTTAAGAAGGAGATTTAGTATCCAGGGGGTTCAGCTAGATGAAAGTAACCATGACCTTTATTGCACCTGAAAAATTAGAAAGGCTTAATGAAATACAGCGTGCAAAATATGAATTTGAACATCTGGAAAAGCCATCTCACGAAAAACCAAAACGGAAATGATCAATCTTTTAATGGTCTGGGTTGTTTGTCTTCAGGTAGGACCGCCAGAGCCATAGTATTTACCAGTATTGGTGATTCTATCTCTTTTGCCCGCTCGATGAGAATAGACTTACCCTTTTCAGTTAACCCGAACAGGGGAATGGCAGTACCTACCTGTATGAGCGGTCTTACCAGTTCTCTCACGTTCCCTGAAGCGCAACCCGTGACCACATCCACCAATGATACCAGTTTTTTGGTCTCCTCCCGCCCTATTCCAGTCAGGTGGGCTGCCATCAATATCGCGTCTGCCCCCACCTCATCTTCCATGGCCCGCAACCGGGATGCAGATACCACATCCACCACAGAAACGGCAATCTTCCTGTGGCCCTGCCCGGCAGCTAACAGGAATCCGGCAACCTGGTCGATCCTGGCGGTTTCGGGGTCCAGTACCTGCCCCCCCATCCGGTGTATAGCAGCTATCACTTCCGGAATTGGTTCGGTCTCGACCAGCCCGGATATCTGGGCGCTCATACCTTGCACCAGGTCGGGAGCGGACGTGACCACGGTACCTGCCCCGTCACATACCGTTACCGTGGAATCGATACAACCTCTGCGCAGCGCGGTCATCAGTATCTCTGAGATGCCAAAACTGGCGAACACGCCCAGGTCAAGCCTGCGCTGCGGGGTGAACATGCCGAATTCCCGGATGCGCTGCTCCATATTATGCCTGGCCGTTTCGGTTGTAATATCTTCAATCCCCGAGACTTTGTTCCAGAGGGGACACCACTTGACCTGGGGCTCGCCCACTTCCACTACTTTGCCGTCCTTGACCACTACTCTTGTCTTACCCAGTATCTCCATGATGTGCGGCATGTTATTCCTCCTTGATGTAACCTAAGAATTCCACCAGGTCGTCGGCTTTTTGAGGTGAGATGTCCCTGCGTATCTTATCCAGCAGTATTTCCAGATATTCATCTGCAAGACAGGTCAGGCACTCTTCTCCCAGGAAGATAAGGTCTGTGAGGTATGAAAGTTCAGGACCTGACAATCTGTCAAGTCTTTGACAAAACTCGCTGGCAGAGCTGCTGAAGTGCTTGCTGATGGGGGATAATAATGAGCGATACCCGGGTTTGGAAATATCCGTATCCAGTTCCGGTACCATCTTTACCAGGAGCTCCAGGTCCCTGGAGGACAGGATTCGTGCCATAGTAGTACTCTTTTGGAGCAGAGCTGATATAATTGATTTGGTTGGGGGTGGGTAAAATACTTACCTCTTATTCACCACTAATGCAGTAGTAACATACCACAAAGGAATCCCTGATATGACCGATACATACTCAAAGAAGGTTGCTGTGGAACAGTTCGGCAGGCGGTCGAATGCCTATGCAGCCTGCGGTACCCTGATGGACCAGGCTGACCTTGACACAGTGGTGGAACTGCTGGACCTTAAGGGAACTGAGACTGTGCTGGACGTGGCTACAGGCACGGGTTACCTGGCAATGGCCCTGTCGCCCCACGTGAATAAGGTCATAGGTATTGATATCACACCCAGGATGCTGGAGCTGGCTGTGCAGGCCACCAGGGAGAGAGGGTTGGAGAATATCGATAATATGGTGGGGGATGTAGAGCACCTGCCTTTTTGTGGGCCCCGGTTCGATGTTGTGTCGGCCAGGTTCTCATTCCATCATTTCCCGGAGCCACGGGAATCATTGTTAGAAATGACCAGGGTATTGCGAACGGGTGGCAGGCTGGTTATTGAGGATATGGTCTCGTCTGAGGATGCCATGAAAAGTGAGTACCAGAATACCATGGAGAACCTGAGGGACCCTTCACATATCAGGCATTACCGTGCATCTGAACTTGAGCAGATGATGCAGGATGCGGGGCTGGAGGTTGTGGGCAGGGCCGGAGAGGGTTCGGTTTTTGACCTTGACCACTGGCTCGGGATGGCTGACCCACCAGCCGGAAATGTGGAGAGGATACGGGAAATGATGAGGGATTCGATGCAGGGGGACCTGTCAGGGTTGAATGTGAGGATTGAGGAGGGACGGGTGGTGTTTACCTATGCTACGGGGATAGTGGTGGGGATGAAATACCAATCAGTTTGAACTGTCAAGGATAATTGAGGCTTCACGTATGAATCAGGTAAACCAAACCGCAACACTGGGTGGAGGATGTTTCTGGTGCCTGGAGGCCATCTTCGATAACCTGCGAGGGGTCGAGAAGGTTATATCAGGTTACTCCGGAGGCAGTGTGCCCGCTCCTTCCTATCGCGAAGTATGCACCGGGAACACCGGCCACGCAGAGGTCATCCAGATAACATTTGACCCCCGGACCATCTCCTTCAAGGAACTCCTCGAGGTCTTCTTCACCGTCCATGACCCCACAACATTCAATCGCCAGGGTCCTGATGCAGGTACACAGTATCGTTCGGTGATATTCTATCACACGTCGGAACAACATGAGGTTGCCAGAGAGGCAATAGCTGAATTCGAGGCAAAAAAAATCTGGGACAGACCCATAGTAACCGAGATCACCCCCTTTGAAGCATTCTACCCGGCAGAGGAGGAACATCAAAAATACTTTATGCGTAACCCTGGGAACCAGTATTGCAGTTTGGTGATTGCGCCAAAGGTGGCTAAGTTCAGGAAGTACTCTCTATCCAGACTTAAGACATGAGGTTCCCTACTATAATAAGGTGGAAGATATGGATGAATATATTCTTGTTGAACGTCTGGCAACTGTCGAGGAATATCAAAGGTTACGCGAATCAGCAGGGTGGATCTGCCAGGACTCCAGATCAACGGAGATTGGCTTGCACAACTCTCTTTTTTCTGTTTGTGTTACGTACAGGGACAAAGTCATTGGGCATGGAAGAGTAGTAGGTGATGGAGGTATTTACTTCTCTATCCAGGATGTTATCGTTCTGCCTGAGTTCCAGGGAAAAGGGATAGGAAAGCGGATCATGAATGCTATCATGGACTATTTGAAAACAAACGCCCGTCACAATGCCTTTATCGGTCTGATGGCAGCAAAGGGAGTTTCAGAATTCTATGAACAATTTGAATTCAAAAAACGACCTGACGATAGTCCGGGGATGTTAAAGATAGGGGAATAGCCGAAGGGGAGAGTCGAACCGGCATTTACTTTTCAGTAGAATATCCAAGCTTATTCCAGCCTGCCATTCCGCCATCCAGATTATATATGTGTTTGAACCCTGCCTGCATCAGTATCTGGGCTGCAGTATGGGAACGTCCACCTGAACGGCACACGGTCACGATCTCTTTATCTTTATCCTCTTCCAGTTCAGAAAGACGTTTTGCAAGGCTTCCAATAGGAATATGTGTTATTCCTGGTAAATGGCCCAGTTCGGCAGAAAGTTCTTTCTCTTCCCTTACATCAAGGAGGAGGGGAGCATTCCCTGCGTCCAATCTCCATTTGAGCTCTGCGGCCGGGAGCCCGGCAACCTGGATGTCATTGACCCCATGCTCAAGGGTACCTTTTACTTCACAGGCAGGTACATCTACGGGGACCCAGGCAGCTTTTGGGTCGCGAGCACATGCATAATTCGCACTCAGGACATCTTTCATCCATTCAGCCGAACCGAGTTTCAGGTCTTCAAGATATTTTACGAATTCCTGCTTCGACCTGGGTTGGAGATGAGGATTCGTGATCTTCTGGTTTCCCAGACTCGAAGGCGGGCGATCTCTGTAATCATGTGCAGGATAGACGATGAGATGGTCAGGAAGTTCCATAATACGCTTCAGGCTTTCCCAGTGCGCCCCGGGGTCCCCGCCGGGAAGGTCATCGCGTCCCGCCCCGCCATCATCCAGGAAAAGGGTGTCACCTGTCATGATACGGTCCGGTAGTATCAGGCATAGGGAATCTACCGTATGGCCAGGGGTATGCATTACTTTAACAGGAAGACCATCAATATGCCATTCAAAGCTATCGGTGACACGCAGACCGACGCAATGGGCCGGTGCACGGGGATGCATCACATATTCACAGTCGGTGAGGTCTTTCAGGGCAGAACAACCCGAAATATGGTCGGCGTGGGTATGTGTATCAATAACATAGGTGAGCCTGAATTTCTCTTTCCTGAGCAGCTCGAGGTATTCTTCCAGATGTTCCAGTACGGGGTCGATAAGGACCACGTTGTCCGAGTCTTTCGGGCCTATAAGATATGTTTTGCATGAATGCGGGTTCAACTGACGAAAAATCATATTCTCCTCCCCTTTATGGTCAGGAACGTCCTGACATATAATTAGATTTCTTCAAACCTGGGTATTTCCGGTTTTCGTATTCCCACATTCTATTTTATTCTATTTTTAATAAAGCTATTGCATTGAAGTAGGTATCTTTGTGAATTTTAAGGTTTCAGGATGTTGTTTTTCCACCTGCCATCCTGGTGGAGAGATATTATTATGTGCTGGTAAAAATAACGAATACATGCGATCTATGAAACTCATTATTCTATCAGATACCCATATTAAATCCGGGCAGTCGCTGATCGAGCTCCTTCCGGACGAACTGGTCATCATTATCAAAAACAGTGATATCATTATCCATGCAGGGGATTTTGAGTCGCTGGAATGTTATCATGAACTCTCAGGTCTGGGAAGTCTTGTGGCAGTCCATGGAGATACCGATGTACCGGAATTGATGGAACTCCTTCCCGAGAGAGTGACAATAGAGGTGGAAGGTGTCAACATAGGGATTGTCCACAAAGGACAATTGACTTCAGACCATGTGGACGGGCTAAGTTATCTGGCAAAGGAGATGGATGTGGATGTCCTGGTATTCGGACATTTCCACCACCCGATCATTGAACAGACCGATGTGTTGCTGCTCTCACCAGGTAGTGCGATCGTCCCGGGAATTTCTGAACCAAGTGCTATACAACTTGAAATATTTGGAAAACAGGTCAAAGGCAGGGTAATTAGATGTACCGGGGATGTATGCAGTTATTTTGAATACTCGAAACATTGACGCATTTTTCCCCCGGTCATTGCCATAAATCGTAGTGGTAATATTATCTGTGATACTGGCGGTTTACGTCATCGACCCAGGACCCGATGTCCGAAGGTATCAGGATAGTGCATGAGTTTTCAAGATCGCTTATGTGTTGTTGTTGCTTCCAATGGTAAGACAGAGCAAGGAACTGGTATAATGAAATACTATGAGCTATGGATATCCTGTTTTTCGGTTAAAGTAGGTATGACCTTACAACAGTTCCGGTGCCAGCAAGACGATATTGCCGATTACCTTTCCGCTTTCAAACAGTTCATTGGCTTTTGCGGCTCCCAGAATGGGAAACTTCTTCGCAATGATGGGTTTGATTTTACCTTCTTCCAGCAGCTTGAAGAGTTCCTGCCAATCTTCCTTGAGCAGGTTACTATCAACTCTATGAGTTCCATATCCCTTTATTGCCTTTCTATTCGGCAGCAAATAGAACACAATAAGCTTGGCGATAAGAAGAAAAAAGCGCGACAAACTCTGCGGTCCACCATAATGCACGAACGCGCCGCCACGCTGCAACACATTTAATCCGCGCTCGATGTATTCCTCACCCATCCCATTGAAGACGAAATCAAGGCCATTGGGTTCCGATTGCCGGATTACTTCTACAAAATCCCGTGTATGGTAATCGATCAGTGTCGCCCCGTATTCAGCCAGTACATTGTGTTTGTCTGGGGAGGCCAGTCCATACATTTTGAGAGAGGCTAGCTTGCCAAGTTGCAGGAAAGCAGTTCCAACACCACCGCTCGCGCCTATAATAAGTACCTTATCGCCTGACTTAACTTTTGCCAAACGATGGAGCACCTGGTAAGCGACCACATAGTTCAGGATGAGCAGTACAGCTTCTGCGGGATCAAGGTCTGCAGGAACGAGAACAGGTTTTTCTGCATCCAAAAAAATGAATTCGGCATAGCCCCCGAGGTTCGTCAGGGCTGCTATGCGGTCACCCACGTTGAAATTCGTGACTCCTTTGCCGGTGGCATCCACCACACCAAGGATGCTGTAACCCGGTACAAACGGTATACGAGGCAGGAAGGGCCGGTTGCCAACACGGGCCGCGATGTCGTCCTGACATACAGGAGTGGCCAGGATTTTGATACGCACTTCGTTGGCTGATGGTGCACGCAGGTCATTTTCGATGATCCTGAGGACATCTGGTGAGCCTCTGCCGGTTGCGATAACGCTTTTATATACATCACATCTTTTTACAATGTCTAAAGTTACCGTTTCTGAAGTTATTGTATCCTCTCCTATTTCACCTCTGTCTGGTCAGTCAATCTGGATTCTGGGTGCATGTGACTATAAACGTGAGGGCCACTGCAGTAAAAGCACTGCAACCAGTATCGCGAAGTTGATCAGAATGCCAACCCCTCCTTTATCATCCCACTTTTGCCAATTTCCATCCTAGAAAAAAATAAAGATAATGGTAGATAAAACAGCCGAACCCACGACGACCGGGCTCCCCCAGGTCTGGCCTGTGAGCAGTCCGATACCTCCAGCCACGAAACCGATGGCAGTCAATACGCAGGAAGTGCTCGCCAGCATTCTTGTTGTTTCATCTCCGAGATGTTTTGAGAAAGCCCGCGAGCCATCAGGCCAGACCATCCCTGGTTGAAGCTCAAAGAGTCTCCGGCTCTGTCCGACGTAAAACAAATGAACCCGGCCATGCACTACGATAAATACGCCAAATATCAATCCCAGCATGGGATTATACCTCCCTCTCCTTGTTGATATCCGAAATTCTGGTCTATTATACCATCTAAAAATTGGAGTATAAATAAACTCTGTTTCCCCATATTTTATATTTCTTCGTGCCCCGATTTTAGAACCACAAGTGGTATTCTAAATTGAGCTTTTCAAAGGATGCATATAATCTTCATCCCGCAGTCAATGACCCCGAATAGAATTCGGAGGGCATCAACGACAATGCTCGATGGTTTGCTTTTCTTATGGTTTGTTGGATTTTAGCATGCACATCGAGGCGCAGGTTTACTGCAAAAATGTTTCTTAAATAAACTCTATAAGTTCTTTTGTCGTGTATATTTTTACAATGTTCTGTAGCTGAAATCCTTTATCTTCGCTCCATATCCCGTCAACCTTAGTTTTCAACGCAAGTGCCAGGAAGGGTGTATCATCTGGATCGATATCTTTCATGATATCCTTAGCTTGTCCATAGTAATCAGAATATTCGTCTTTTGGATAGATTGTGATTCGTGAAAATAATGTATCCATAACATACTGGATATCCTTAGATGTGAGTTTTGACTTCTTTTTTATAATATCGGAATGATTTGAGATTTCAGTAAGACTGTATTCAGGTGTTATAAATTCGATATTTGAATTTATTAAAATATATCGCCGGGTGGAGTTAGATATGAGGGAGGATATAATAATATTGGTATCTATTACCAGTCTCATTTTCCCAACTCACTCGATCTCATGCTTTACTCGTATTGACTTTTTTATGAGTTTTCCAATATCAACAGCATCTTTCTCTGTTAATTCACTTTTTTCCAGTATGCTATCGACTAACTGTATTTTTCGGGCATACTCCCACATAGCATTTCTGGCAATGACGCTCCATTTTATTTCATTGTGTTGTTTTATAACTGTGTAGAGGTCCTCTGGGACAGATAACGTCATGGTTGGCATGGATATAATATATGTGCGAACACATATTTATGTTTATTTATCTATTCAATACTCATTTTTCTTAAAACTGTTTTTAATTTGAATTCTTTGACAAAATCAGCGTACTTGAAATTAATAAGGCGCCTGAATTTGAGCATATTAACAGTTTTTTGGATTCTATCGCCTTTCGGGAGAATGAGGATTCTATCGCGGACAGTCACCGACCCCGGGTTGTTTCGCAAAATCCGGGGCATCTCATGGGTGCATAGGCAAAATTTTAAAAATATTTCCTTTTTTCAAGCAAAAATCATGAAAATAGTATGAAAAGCAACTATAATATTTATATGATAGAACCATATAATTATTAATAAGATTAAATCCTAATTTATCCTGTGCCAATTAAATTCATTAAAGAAACTCGAATACTTGCTGAAGATGAGATCATCGATATATCATTGACCCAAGTTCCAATATCATCAGAAATCCCTCATGGAGTAAGATACAGTTTCAATTATCGAGTTATGACAAAGGAGGGATGGAGTACTGTATTCCGTTTCGATAACGCTCATACAATAAAGGGGCATAATAAAAGAGACCATAAACATTTGATTAATAATGAAGTGCAGGAAATCGAATTTAACAATCCAAAAGAGCTGATTGATGATTTAATGAAATTAATAGAAGATAATCGGAGGATTATGAATGAAATTAAAAGACGTTGAAATTATAGTCATGAATGATGAAGAATATGGGGATCATTTGAATAACTTATTTGAAAGAGTCAAGGAAGGCAAGATAAGTGAATCTGAACCTCACAAAATTGTCTCTCGCACAACAGAGGATATTGGAAAAATATTAACCCGTGAAAGGATCCGCTTACTTTATATAATAAGGGAAAAGAAACCAGAATCCATAAGCGAACTTGCAAGGATATTGGAACGGAAAGAGTCAAATGTGCACAATGACCTTACGTTCCTCGAAGGGATTGGCCTACTTGAAATAAAGAAGGGGAAAGATCATGTTAAGAAAGTCCCCGTTGTTGATTACGATGCACTACATATTACTGTGCCTTTGACTGCATAACTTATTTTATTAAATATCCAAATCATGCCAGTATCTAATCAACTAAATTTTTATTTCGAAATCTTAGGATGCACAGAATAGCTTTTCGCAAGTCACAGTATACCCCGTACAAATGTACCGGGCCTGTATATAGTGATTTTGGGATTATTATCGATAATGTTCATGCGAATTATGTGCTGTAATATACACCTCGACAACATCCCATCCATCCTTCACAGAACCAGGATACTAACTTAATTCTCCCGGATGAACTCCATATCATCCCTTCAAGGCGGGAAATATGGTTCTGGATTATCTACTACTTCTCTGTTTTATTATAAATGATATAAAACTTTCGGATTATGCTATAAATGCCTCACTTCATCAAGAAAAGCGGGCCGGCTTCTAAATTCAGATTTCAGGTCAGAAAAACGTTTATGCCACGTCGTTTCATCCTTTAGGATATCTATGTAGATATTTTTCACTTCGTCCAGATTTTTGGCCGCGATCCTATATGATTTCCTGATTTTCTTTGAACCATTCCAGGACCAACTGGTATAATTCGGGTTTCTTGTCCATCAAGGTATGATACAGATCATAAAAATCTGCATTTTCAAGAGCTTGTAATCTTTCTTCTACCTGGAATTTTGTAGTTTGGGTATTGTTATTTGCTGCCATTATCATTACCTCCCCAAATCGTGTATTGTTCGTGATCTTTTATTGCTATAATTCATAATTGCCTTGAGTACGCGCTTTATGAATAGATTTTTTGTAGTACATAAAATATATCTTTATGGAATCAAGGTAATCCGAACGTAGCGAGGATTTTCTTGTTTTACGTTTTATCAGCGGCAATTAAATGTGAAAAAATTCTGCCAATATATTTATAAAAACAAGATTTGTGTTAAATACAACGAACACATTGTCCAATTTTGTATTAACCAGAATCATCACCCTTGCTGCAAAATCCTCTCATACCACCCACACCACCGACCGTACACCTCACCCAGATCAACGCCCCCATCCCCATCCTGCAGTTCATTCATCGGCAACCAGAACATATTATTCGCCTGCCCCACCCTGTCAGCTTCCACCAGTTCGCCCCTGGTCCTGCCAGCATCGGCGATCATCCCTTTTATCTGTGCCATCACCTTGATTTTCAGGAGCACCTCGTCACCAAGCTTAATATTTTTGAGGAGGCGTCCATTGAGCCGCATCTGCTGGCCCGGGCGTGTAATGATGTGCGAGGGGTGGGGCGGGATGTTCCTGTGCTGTTGGCTGTGGGGGAACTGAAGCGGCGTTGGAGGAAAAGGGGGAGTTGATTTATGCGGTTAATAGGAACACCAAAGGTTGAATCATTCTTTCAACCATTCTTCTCGTGATATTTTTGCATGTTTTAAAATTCGGGATAATAATTCCACTCCAATAGTAGATTTATGAGGATTGGGAATAGTCAATACCAGGTCATTTTTTACCATGAATGGATGTTTACCACCAGAATAGGGTCCCTCAAAACCCAATTTTCGAAGACGTTTGACTAGAAAATTCCATGTTACCGGAATAAGTTTAGGCAACTGCAATTTCTCCAATTGTCTCAAAATTAAAATTTCCAATAGGAGGTATGGTTAATCCTTTTTTCAATCTTATTATTATCCATTCATCTATTACTTCTTCTAGATTCTTTCTGCATTCTTCAAGAGTATTTCCGCTTGCCCATACACCTTGAAGTTCAGACACTTCACCATAATATGGTTCTTCATCATCTATTATTTCATAATTGGCATGTTCAAGAGCTGCCTGAATATATTGAATCAACATGTCGAATACCTCTTTTAGTTTTATTGTGGTCTATTATATTATCTTTTTGGCACCCGATTTCCTAAATATTGGAAAAAAAGTATGGGATTTATTGGCCTTTCCGAGCATGAATAACTATCTTCGTACTGATAGTACAAGTTTTTCCTATACTTAATACTCAGATAAAACGATTTGTTCCTTTGCATCCTGGTTATTAGTTATTTATCGAGAGTATGTAAACATGAAATTATTTTCGTTCCTTCAAACCCTGTAATTTTTGTCTCGCAAATCCAGTCATTCTCCCATTATCGGATATTTCCCTTACCCCAATAATCACCCTTGCTGCAAAATCCCCTCATACCACCCACACCACCGCCTGTACACCTCACCCAGATCAACGCCCCCATCCCCATCCTGCAGTTCATTCATCAGCAGCCAGAACATATTATTCGCCTGCCCCACCCTGTCAGCCTCTACCAGTTCGGGCCTGGTCCTGCCAGCTTCGGCGATCATCCCTTTTATCTGTGCCCGCATCTTGATATTCAGGAGCACCTCATCAATACTCACACCCCACCTGTCCGCGATCCTGCCGATCAGTTCAGACTGCCCCATATCCAGCAGGTCAGTAGGCTCGATCCTGTCATTACCCGCATCGAACATCATCAGGTCATTGAAGAACGTGCTCGTACCATCCCAGTTGCCCGAAGTAACCTCTGAAACCTGCACCAGCCGCTTCTTCTTCCGCATACTCCCGCTTATCCTGATATTGGAGCATACCACCACCGCATCCGTGGCCCTGAACGACTGCTCGGGCACGCCAAGCGCCCCTACAATGCGCTCGTACACGGTCTGGGTGGACGAACCGTGGATCGTACCCAGCACCGAATTCCCGGCAGTGCCCACCTGCATGGCCTCGTACAGCATCCTGGTCTCGGGACCCCTTACCTCGCCGATGGCCAGCGTGGAATTACCCAGGCGCAGCGCCGCCCTCAGTGCAGTATCGGGCGCTATCTCAGATTCAGAGCCCGCAATGGCAGAGCGGGTGTTCATACCCTGCACCTTCCAGCCAAGACGCTGCAGGTCCCTCAGCGGCAGCTCGGGCGTATCCTCAATGGTAAGGATGCGATACTTCTGCGGCACCTCCAGCAACAGGGCCGACAGCAGCGAGGTCTTGCCAGCACCCACGCCGCCCGCTATCAGGATGGATGAATGCCCGTCCACAAGGAAACTCAGCAGTCCGGCTGCCAGCGGCGTCATGGACCCCTCGTTTATGAGCCTGGGCAGGGTCCAGGGTGTTTGGGCATGTTTGCGAAACGCATACGCCAGCCCGCCTGAGCTCAAGGGATTGCCGATACACGAAACCCTTGTTCTGTACTCGGCCAGGTCCATATCAAGGATAGGATTCGCCTCTCCGAAGGGACGGCCGCTCAATGCCCTGAACCGTGATATCATGGTATCCACATCATCCTGGGACAGGTAGATATTACTGGAACACTCCTCCCCCTCGATGACCACATGGACCGGATTGGTATCCACAGGCGCGTTTACGTATACGTCAGTGATCCGCGAATCGGATAACACATCTTCCAGGATACCCAGGCCCGTCGTATATTTCGCCAGGATATCAGCGAACACCGTTATCTGGTCCGGTCTGAGTTTCATATCCTTGAGGGCAGCTTCCTCTGACAGGATTTGCTGGCTGCGCCGCCTGAAATACTCCCTGCTGTTCACGGGGTCGGCAAAATTGAGGTCATCGGGGCGGTGCCGCATCAGGCGCGAGCGTACCGATTCGAGCAATCCCAGTTCCTCCGGACGCAGGTTATATTCGGGAGGGATCAGGAAGTACAGGCTCTCGGGCCGGTCAGACAGGCTGTACAGGGAAACCTCCATAGCCCGTCCGCCGCTCCTTTGCACATCATATCCCTCAAGGAACACAGCGTTATCAGGAGGCTCGGTATAGATGCGGGATGTGGAGAACTTTGGCCTGGTATAGGGTTTGATGACCCTGGTGTAATATTCCTCCGGCGACAGGGTAGCATCCATACGCTCTCCCAAGCCGCGGGTACATTCCCTCATACTGGTAAGCATCCGGATATAATCATCCGTACATACCTGTCCCTGTTCAGGGTCGCTCTTTTGGCAGGATGCACCTGAGTCCACCTTCGCTGCTAGTCTGGAATATGCCTCGATCGGGTCATGCAACCCCGTCCCCAGTACACCTGAAATGAACTCCTGCCGCTCCGAAAGACAATTTCCACATGCAGCAGGTACTTCGACACCAGAAAACACCCCCAGGTTGTCAATGAATCCTGCCAGGAGATAGAGTAGCCCAAGACTCGCTCCTTCATAATCCCTGTCGTACAGGTGGGACAGTACCAGCCTGTCCACCATGGGCTCCCTGATCATTATCTGGAAGATGTTTTTTCGGCAGACCTGGTCATCCAGCCCTGAATTACCGGTAGTGCATCCCTTGCAATCTATAATTAAGGATTTCTGGCTATCTGTGAGACGGATCTTGTACATGCAAAGTCTGTTTTCTGCTTTTTTCTTTGAGAAGAATCTGAATATGGTGTCAGGATTCAATTTATTTGGTCTCATCATATTCAATTGCCAAAACTCCAGGGAAATATGGCAATTGTAAAATCTTACGCACTATATTAATGTTACGAATTTCAGTATCGTGGAATATTCCAGGGAAATCTATAGTATATAATCGTTACATTTAAATAGGAGGCACAAGTTACTACCAGCACTATTTGACATCCAAATGTTCGGAACATGCATACAGATCAGCATGTCCAAACATCGTTATCACTAAAAAGGAGAGAATATCTTGTTGACGGAAAAACCTAAAAACAGGACTTTGATTACAGTAGTGAATAACAAAAATACCGTAGAAGACATATACTTCGAAGATTGTTCCCATTGCACAGAGAAGATCCCTGTTGTGGGTGCATGTTCCACATGCGGGACAGACTATACGCATATGCGTACCTTTGAAGATTACGAGACAGGATTTATTCACTTCATATACACCTGTTCAGGCTGTCCTGAAGACCAGCGCAAGGCCAAAAAAGTAGTCAAGATATACGAAGGCAACGGCAATGGTGAAGCGACCAGTAAGGCTCATGATCTGGCCCGGAATTTCCTTAATTAAATTGGATCAGACACTATACCCTCTGTGGTTTATTGCTCATACCTTTTTGTAATGTGCAGTTAATGAGTAAATATTGATTTGTTTTTCACTATAAAAAAGAACGTAATTCAGGTATTCGATCTCCCGTTGAACAATAAAAATAAAAGCCAAGGTCCGGATTCGAACCGGAGTGTAACCGCTTACTGCCAGCACATGATCATGTGCTTATCTGCAGGCGATTGCGTAGCCGCTCCGCCACCTTGGCACGTTGATGGCTGTAAATATGCATTATAGTAAATAATTGTTTTGATACTGGCAAGGGAATAGAATCAACATGACTCATATTATTTGAGCTGCTCAGACTTATATTTTATATACGATTAATCGCTATTTTCATCATAAATCTTACCGGGGTAACATGATAATCAGTACAGAATGTGTAGGATGCGGCCAGTGTGTAGTATTCTGTCCCAGCGAAGCCATCTCTGTTTATGGCAGGGCAAGTATCAGTGACAAATGTACCAGGTGCGGTATCTGTATGCCATATTGCCCGTTGGGTGCCATTAAGGAGGATGAGCTATGAAAGCCCTGATAGTAGGCGGCGGTTTAGGCGGACTGCTCATCGGAGCACGGCTGGTCAGGGAAGGGCACACGGTAGAAATATTTGAGCGCCTGCCCGTAATCGGCGGACGGTTCATCAACCTGGACTACAAAGGTTACCAGCTGACAACGGGCGCCCTGCACATGATACCCCATGGCAACAAGGGTCCGCTGGCAACCATGCTCAGGCAGCTGGATACTGACGTGAATATTGTTCCTTCGTCACCAATGGGTGTGCTCAGGATACCTGATAATGGCGGTACTAAGGACATATCATTCTATGACTTCTCCAGCCCCCTTTCCTGGACCAACAAGCTGAAATTGACCTACCTCACCTTCAAATCCAGGATCGTAAAACCCACGAAAGGTTCATTTAAAGACTGGTTCTCTCCATTCATAAACGACCCCTGGCTCGTTAAACTGGCGGATGCGTTTTGCGGCTGGGCATTAAGTATGCGCAGTGAGGAGGTGTCTGCAAGTGAGACACTGGCAATTGTCGAGAACATGCGCCGGTATGGCGGTCCCGGGATACCAATAGGGGGATGCAGTGCCATCATTGACGCCCTGGAGCAGGTCATACTTTCTGGCGCTGGTACTATCCATACCAACCGGCAGGTGGACAGGATATTGATAGTGGACGGCAGGGCTGTGGGCATGGAAACGGGCGGCGAGACCATTCTCGGGGATGTGGTCATCAGTGATATCGGGCATAAGGAAACAGCCCGGTTATATGACCACCCCGGCACCAATGAGTTCAGGGAATACATGCGAGCAGTGGAATCAACCATGCCATCTGCAGGTATCAAGATCTGCCTCGGGGCACCCAGGCCGCTGATAGGGCATAGCGGTGTATTGTTCACACCCTATGCTCAAAGGATAAATGGCATCAACGAGGTCACCAATGTTGACCCGGCCCTGGCTCCGGAGGGAAAACATCTCATCATGTCACACCAGGCGCTGCAATCCGATGATGTCCAGTATGAGATCGAATTGGGGCTCAAGGACCTTGAGGAGATATTCAAGGGCAAGGAATACGAGGTATTGATGATCCAGAGCTACCGGGACGGATGGCCCGTGAACCGGGCGGAATCAGGTTCATGCACTGGCAACTCCACACCTATAAGAGGACTGTACATTGTGGGGGATGGCGCTAAGGGCAAAGGCGGTATCGAGGTTGAGGGTATCGCTCTGGGAGTCAAGAACACCCTGACACTGCTCAATATCTAAATTCCCGAGGATACCAGCATCAACATCGCTGAAACCAGAGGAATCGTCAGATTATCATCGAACACGTGTCCGCGTATCTGCCAGGGTACCCCGTCAGCCAGCGTGGCACCAAGGGCGCCCAATGCCAAAGAATAGACTGGCAGGGGTGCCAGTCCGGGCGCATTGGCTGCAAGATATCCGGTTGAAAAACTTACCACCAGCATTACCAGCAGTATGGGTTTCGGTTTTATCGGCAGGCTCATCTGTCTCACATCGGCTTTTTTACCCCAAACCGCACCGGCAATACCCGAAGAAAAGTCACCCAGGACTGCCATCGTTATTGCAGCGATGGCAATGGTCTTCGGGAACAGTGCAATGACAATAAAGGCTGCAGTTGTTGAATAAACATAACCTGCCACCCTGTGCTCTTCAGACGGGCGCAGAAGGACCGCAGGATAACTGATATATCCGCGCAGTCTCATCCATTCGAACTGCAATATCACGATCACTATCAGGCTGAGCCAGAACAGCAGGGTAAAGCGGTCTGTGAAATAGTATATTGCAGGGAACAGCATCCCTGTCAGGTGAATGGATTTACGCAATAACTCTTTTGAGAGGATGACCGACATAACTATACACTATTATTCAACCGGAGTACCTTAATTCGTTCCCGGCGCCATTATGCGATCAGGGTGCCGGCATCTTCCAGCCTGATAGTGCCGTGTATAAGGTCGTGTACGGTATCTGCGATAGTATCAACGGGAGAGCGGACCTGTTTCATGGAATCGCGGTCGCGGATAGTGACGGTACCGTCCTCAAGGGTTTCGTAATCCACGGTAATGGAATACGGTGTGCCTATCTCATCGTTCCTGCGGTAACGCCTGCCAATCGTACCGGAATCGTCATATTCTGCCATCACGCCTCTGTGCTTGAGTGCTGATTCTATTTCCCTTGCCGGTCCTTTGAGTTCATCACGGGTCAGGAGCGGCAGTACAGCGGCCTGCACCGGTGCAACTTCGCCCTTCAGTCCCATGACGATCCTGCCCTCTTCCTCGCCTTCCACTTCTTCTTCCCTGAAGGCGTGTTCCAGGATTGCATAGATGATCCTGTCGATCCCGAAGGAAGGTTCAATGACATGGGGCACGATGTTTTCTCCGTTGATGGTCTCGGTCAACTGCCGGACTTCGAACATATCAGGTGATATGGTCACCTCTTCCCCGTCGACATTGATTGTTATCGCATCACCGGACAGGTTTTCGGCATCCATTGAATTCAATGCATCTATCACGGCTTTTGCCTGGCCTTTGAACACAGGCCCTATCTTGCCCATATTCGGTTTGACCGCCGTTCTCTCAATGACCCCGGGCTTTGCGTACTCCACGTACACTGAAAGGTCGGTCTTGCTGACCCGGCTGTGGGCCTTGAGGTCATAGTCGGTACGGTCGGCGATACCCACTATCTCCACCCAGCCGAACCTGTCTGATAGAATCTCGGCATCCCAGCAGTCCACTGCATAATGTGCCATCTCATCTTTCATGTGCTGCCTGAACCGTAACCTGTCAGGGGATACGCCCACTCTCAGCAGGAACTGCTGGGTCAGGGAAAGGGCATATGCCAGGAACTGGTGGGCAATGGTACCCTGCTCCACGGCTTCGCCCAGGGTCATTTCCCTGCTGTCCTGGCCTGACGACTGGGCCGGGTCTGAATATAATGTTACTGTATGGTCCCTGATGCTGTCAAAGCCGGGATGGCTCTTGTCCCTGGGGTCCACGAAGATCTCGGCCTCTGCCTGGGTGAATTCCCGTAGTCTAATAACACCCTGGCGCGGGGAAATTTCGTTACGGTACGCTTTTCCTATCTGGGTGACGCCAAAGGGCAGTTTGTCCCTGTAGAACCGCAATAATCTGGGGAAATCCACAAACATACCCTGCGCGGTCTCAGGGCGCAGGTAACCGATACGCTTGGAACCGGGACCGATCTTGGTACTGAACATCAGGTTGAACTCGTACACGGCGCCCAGTTCGCCTTCACATTCGGGACATTTGATGGTATTGTTTTGTATGATTCCAGTAAGTTCATCAGAGGACAGCGTATCAGGGTTGCTGGTAACATCCACGACCAGGTGGTCGGCCCTGAAAGATTCATGACATTTCTGGCATTCGGTCAGGGGGTCTGAAAAGCCGCCAACATGTCCCGAAGCCACAAAAATATCTTCTATACCTATGGTCGGTACCTCTATCTCGTAGTATCCTTCGTTGATGACAAATATATCACGCCAGATGTTCTCCACCCTGCGTTTCAGCATGGCACCCAGGGGCCCGTAATCGTAGAACCCGGCCGTGCCACCATAGATCTCAAATGAATTCCAGAGGTAGCCCCGCCTCTTTGCCAGTTCGATAACACTGTCGTATTTATCCATATCCATCACATGTCCTGTTTATACGGCTCATTGATGTCGGCCGGATAAATAGTATTTACCCCCACGGCTCGATAAGCAGTTCATTGATGTATATGTTTTTTCCTGTTTTCACCATATACAGCCGGGTCCACCACACGATTATCAACGGGTGCAGGGTTACCAGAAGAATGAACTGGCTGCCAAAGGACCATGCAATATTCAGGCTGTCACTGCCTGTCAATGCAATGAGATTGCCGGTGATGTAAAATACAAAACCAACAACAGCAGATACTACAAAAACAATAAACCACATAATGAAAACACTTACCTTATTGTCTAAAAAGAACCTGACCCCTTCAGTGATACCGTCCAGCGCGCTTACGTGCTCTATTACGATCACATAAATAATCACTGAGAACAGTAAACCCAGTATCAACAGGTAGAGTAACCATATTAGCATACCGATGAACAATAGCAGTATTCCGCCTGCAAACTGGCTGGAATCAATAAGCTCCCAATTGTTCCTGACCAGAATTGCGCCCGGTACCACGAACACGATGCCGGCAAGTTCTACCAGAACAATGATCACGTTGGCCATGAAGACATTCATGAAGTTACTGCCGGCCGCGTTGAACATATCTGCAATCGAGGTATCACCTCCGGCAATGGCACTCTGGCTCATACCCACCGCTCCTGCAAAAAAGTAGGATTGGAAGAGTTGCAGAACAACAAAGACCAGGATGACCAGGACAACGAATGTCGCGATGTTCCCACCGATAGAGGCCGACATGAGTTGTAACAGTTCGTTGTCATCCATAGTAGCAATACTATCGAGAGAACTGGTTCCAAACAATATCAATATCCCGACCACGGCAGCTATAAACATGACAACCACCTGTAGTAGGTAATTAACAATAAGAGGGATACAGATGTTCAGGTTGCGGCTCCATACATGAAATCCTTTGCTGATGATATTTTCCAGACTCTCGCTCATGTATACTAATCTACAATCTCACTATAAGAATTATACGGATGAAGTACGGGCTGAGAATGTCAGGATAGAGACAGCGGACACGCATTTCAAGCCCATCTATCCCTTTGAATATCAGGGGGGTCCCAATAATAATGAGACGTTCAGGTATACACAACATATATATTATATCGTGTGGTAATAAGTCCACTTTGCCACGCCACAACAAATAACCAATAGAGAATATTTCAACATTATTATAATCGGAGGAACAATAATTGGCAAGAATGCATACCCGGAGAAGGGGACAGTCAAGATCAACAAAACCACTGAGAAAAGAAGCACCAGAGTGGATCACGTTATCAGCAGATGAGATCGAGAAAAAAGTAGTGGAACTTTCCAAACTGGATAATTCCACCAGTAAAGTAGGCATTATCCTGAGGGACATGTATGGTGTTCCTGACATCACCTTGTCAACAGGTAAAAAGGTTAGCAAGATACTAAAAGAAAATGATGCTGCACATGAATTGCCTGAAGACTTCACTAACCTGGTGACCAAAGCCTTGAGACTCAGGAAACATTTGATCGCTAACCACAAGGACCAGCACAACAAGAGAACCCTCAACACTACCGAAGCAAAGGTAAGGCGCCTGGGTAAATACTACCGCCGGTCCGGTGTTTTGCCTGTAGATTGGAAATACGATCCCAAGACTGCAGAGCGTTTAATCATCCAGTAGTTTTAGTTGATGGTATATCCATCAACTATTTCATCTATTTTTACTATTATCCCTTAATGACTTCAGCGTTGCTTTCTCTTGGACATAAGGTAGCAAAGGCCATTGAAGATTACCGTTTTATACGGATCATTTCCCACAACGATGCGGATGGTATAACGGCTGCAGGTATCATGTCCATAGCATGCCTGCGGTCCAATATTATATTCCAGACAAGTATTGTCAGTGCTCTCAACCAGCAGGTCATAGACAGGGTCAATTCGCATGTGTATGAAAAGGGCGGTGCTGTCCTGTTCTGTGATATGGGCAGCGGCCAGCCCGAATTACTGGAACAGGTACAGGACGATGTAATAATTATCGACCATCACCAGATAGTGGGGGATCATAGCGGGCGCGTCCAGATCAACCCGATGATGGTGGATATAGACGGTTCACGATTTTTATCAGCATCAGGTACAGCCTACTGTGTGGCTCGCGCCATGAACGACAATGTTGACCTGGCAGGGCTGGCACTTACCGGTGCCATCGGGGATAAGCAGACAATGGAAGGGGCCAACGCAGAGATAGTACGGGAGGCTGTGGATGCAGGAGTTGTCTCCGTTAAACCGGGTCTTCGGATCATGGATGGTGATGTGAGGGAGGTGTTACAGACAATGACCGAGCCCTACCTGGACACGGCAGGCGACGAGGATGCTACCAGGCAGTTCATGGATGAACTGGGGATAAGCGGTACCCTGCAGGATATGGGATTGGAAGAACAGACCAGACTGGCCTCGGCCCTGGCGCTGAAAATCGCTCCCCGTGCAGAACCGGGAGCAGTGCAATCGCTGGTCGGGGATGTGTTCATACTGAACCGGGAAGTGGTTTCGAACATATACAGCCTTGAATGGATGCTTAACTGTTGCGGGAAAATGGACCAGCCTGCTCTGGGTATTTCCCTGTGCATGAGGGATGCAAATGTGGTGGCTGAGGCGCGGGTATTATCGTCCAGATACCAGAAAACAATAGTGGAACAGGTACGTGCGGCGCAGTCCCTGGTAAAGGAAATGGAACATATACGGTACGTGGTCCTGGAAAATGTAACGGGTACCGGTATCATCAGCGGTACATTGATACGGTATGTGTACCCGGACAAGCCTTTCATTACATTGAACAAGGTGGAGGACATGGTCAAGGTATCGGCACGGGGCACCCGGGATCTGGTGGATGGCGGGTTGAACCTGGCTGTAGCCATGCGCGAGGCTGCCATAAGCGTGGGGGGACAGGGGGGCGGTCACGATATAGCCTCTGGGGGAAGTATACCTCCCGGAAAAAGTGAAGAGTTCCTGGGTGTTGTGAACAGTATCGTGGGAGGTCAGCTGGCATGAGGATAAGGGGGAAGATCGTGATAAAGAGCGAGAATGCACCTGAAGTGGCTGAAATGATAATCCGCTCAATTGAGCCCGACAACCTGAAAAACACCACTACCGAGTATGGAGAAAAATCGGTGACCACATATTTTGAGGCAGAAAAAATAGGAACGTTAATTGCCACTGTGGACGATTATATTATGAATGCAAGGATAGCGGACGATATTATAAGAGCAGTCAAAAAAGATACAAAAAAGGATAGCGAGGATGATGATTAATGGAACTTCGGTTCAGGATTAAAGGAACGTTTAGGACCAGTGCCGACCCCGGTCCGGCAAAGGATGAGATTTTGGAGCTGCTGGAAAATGCCAGGACTACCATTTTGTCTAAAGGAGCACCCGAGGGTAAGGGTGCCGAGATAACATCGGTGGAAGTGAATGATAACGGTATTGAACTGGAGATAACATCCGGCAGGTTCGTAAGAGTACACGATGCCATGCTGCGGCTTCGAAAACCTCTGGCTGAACTGCTGGGCAAGGGACATCGTATCGGAATCAGGGGTATTGACATTGCAGAATACACGGTTACTATTCCATCAGAGAAACCGCTGAAGGCATTGAAGATACCGTATGTGAGCAGCATGGAATACATTGACGGCGCCATTGTGCTTTCACTGGATGTGGGGGAGTCTGAGATAGAAAAACGCATCCCCGACCGTATCATCACTCTTATCGAGGATAAGGTGGCTGCCCAGTCCTACGGTGGTAAGGGCGAGCACTGGAACCTGCTGTGGGAGAGCGGCAAAAAGGAGCATGTGTTCACCGATGACCCTACCCAGGAGATGATGAAACGGGGCTGGATAAAGCGGGGAGCCAGCAGGGGCCAGTGGATACACGGGCCGCAGAGCGTTGCTGTGTTTCGGGCATTTGAGCGTATCGTTATCGAGGAGATCGTGAAACCGCTGGGGTACAGGGAGATGATATTCCCCAAACTGGTGACCTGGGATGTGTGGCAGCGTTCAGGTCATGCCAAGGGTGTGTATCCTGAGATATACTATGTATGTCCGCCCAAGACCCGTGACCCCGAGTTCTGGGAAGAGGTGGCTGACCATTATAAGGTGACCCTGGAAGTACCTCTTGACAAGATAGCAGAGAAGATCGACAAGCCTATTGGCGGACTATGTTATGCCCAGTGCCCGCCGTTCTGGCCGTTCCTGCAGGGTGAGACCATGCCTGATGACGGGCTGCCTCTGTATGTGTTCGACCGCAGCGGCACGTCACACAGGTATGAGAGCGGGGGCATCCATGGTATGGAGCGGGTGGATGAGTTCCACCGTATCGAACTGGTGTTCCTGGGTACCCCTGACCAGGTGGTTGCTCATTCCGAGGCTATGCAGGAGCGGTACAAGCATATTTTCAATGATATATTGGACCTGGAGTGGAGGACTGCCTGGGTGACACCATGGTTCATGGCGCAGGAAGGGCTGGCCGGGCTAGCAACCGAGACGAGGGTGGGTACTATAGATTACGAGGCTGTAATGCCGTACCGGGGCGAGGACAGCGAGTGGCTGGAATTCCAGAACATGAGCGTGAACGGGGATAAGTATCCGAAAGGGTTCAATGTGAAGTGCCAGAGCAACCAGGAGTTGTGGTCGGGATGCAGCGGTATCGGGCTTGAGCGCTGGGCGAGTGCTTTTTATGCCCAGAAGGGGCTGGACCCGGATAAGTGGCCGGATGCTTTCAGGGAGATTGTGGGGGAATTGCCTGAGGGGATACGGTTCCTTTAGGATGGGATTATGTCGATAACCTCACACAACTATTTAAACAACAAGAATAAAAATAAGATTCATGGCAGATGGTGAGATTATCGAGAAAATAGCATCTATAGACGAACAGGTACATGACTTAAGAAAGATGGTTCTCGAAAGCGGTAGTGGCATAAATGAAGAGGAAACTAAATCCGCAGCAAGAGCATGGCTTACTGAAGCAAAAAGGCTCGAAACGAAATGGCCCAAAACAGCCCCGCCTGTCCTTGAGATGACAAAAAAGGACAGGAGACATAATGAATGAAACCGATTTGCATTGATGCAAATGTTTTTATTGCCTCAATAAAAGGGGAAGAGACTTATTCTTCTGATTGTAGACGAGTAATACAGGCAGTAGCTGATGGTAAATTCTATCTTATTGAGCCTGCGATCTGCTTAACTGAGGTTATACGAAACATTTCAAAGTACTTAGGAATGGAAGCAGGAAAGACTTTGGAGAACAACCTCCTGCGCATGGTCTCTATATGGGAATTGTGTGACGTTCATTTCTGTACTAATGCAGGTTATACGGGGGCGCTATACGGGACTTATGCATTGGACTCTATTTATTTTGAAACCGCCCTGAAGCACCAAGCAGTCCTTGTAACACTGGACGATAAAGATTTTTTACAAAGAATAAAAGGACGGGTTGGGATAGAAGTATGTCACCCAAAAGAGTTTTAATTTGAAATGCCAGAAGAAGTAGGAATTATGGTCGGGATGCAGCGGTATCGGGCTTGAGCGCTGGGCGAGTGCTTTTTATGCCCGGAAGGGGCTGGACCCGGATAAGTGGCCGGATGCTTTCAGGGAGATTGTGGGTGAGTTGCCCGAGGGGATACGGTTCCTTTAGGATGCGGGAACTTAATTCCTAAACCAAACACTTAATCCAATACCTGAAGATTAACCTGGTGACAGCTATCCAAATAGAATCACCAGGTAACCACTTCCCATAATATAAGCGCAACAATGGCAATTTCAAGTAAGATGTTCAGTCGTTCGGTGGAAAATTGCCTCGCCATATTGTAAAGCTCCTGCAGGGTATCAATCTTATGCTGCACAACTTTTTCAAAATCCCACACCTTAAGCGTATTGAGCATCCTCATATACACAGACTGATAGTACCAGTCAGGACTGATCTTATGGGGGTTCATCAGGTCTTCAATATCATCAAGGATAACAAGTTCGATCTCGCTTACCCTGAGCAATGATTTCTCAAATTTCGGTGCCCATGATAAGGTGTAAAACCTTGAACTTTGGAGTTTTTTAATTGCTAAAAAAGCATTTGCAATCTCCGAATCAATTTTGCGGTCATATATCTGGAATAAAAGTAAAAGCGAAATCGAAAGTTCAAGCAATTCCCGAAGATCCTCTTGATAATCCTCACAGCCCAGGATGAAAGCACCCTCTGATGAAACAAGATACAGATCTTCATCATAATACGAGAGGTCAGTTCCCATTTTTTCTGCGATCTCTTTACCATGCAATGCACGAATGGACGTTTCCCCTGAGAGGAAACGAGTGATCAATTCTCCATATTATTCTTTTAGACCTTTTTCGTCCAGTCTGGGCAAATAATCTCGTATTTTCAGGGTGATATATCGGTTTATGACGGGATGATACGATATCTTCTTTCCCGGATTGAGTTTTTCACGGACTTCATTTATCTTTTTATTGGTAAAGGAATGAAAATCAAGCCCATCAAGAATGATCTTAATGGAATGAATTGCATCCATTATGCTATTGATGATAATACGGTCCCTTATCTCCACTTCAATACGTACTATCGAAACACCTGCGATAAAAATATCAGTAGATATATTAGCATGACATTTGATGATATCATTGCCTGTAGTAATAAACGCTACAACTTCTGACGTATCAAATACAATGGGCTTATTCCATCTTTCTGCAATAACTTCAGAGCCCAATAGTTCTGTAAGATGAGTTTTCTCCACTTCCCCGCCATGCCCAAATGCAACCAGTATGGTGAGCCTGCCATTTATCAGAATTAGATCATCTATAGGTTCCATATAAAAAAATATATTTGTTATCTATATAAATTCTCTTAAGTATGGTTGCCTGGTGCTCTGTCAATGAGACAGTAGTTAAACTCTCTTGCCATTCTTTTCTTTTCTTTTCTTTTCTCTTCCCTTCCCTTCATCCAGGTGGTCATCCCGAACTGCTCTCACTCTATTTTATGGGGGTTGGCAGGTGTTTAAATGATATTGTGCATATTACAGGGATATCACTGGAGGACCTCCTTATCTCCTGCATCAATGTGCCATCACAAACCTGAAACATCGAAAGACCAACGACACCTTCCTGACGTAATCCTCATTCGTCTCATTGAACTCAATCCGGCTTATAACTGCAATCTGGTTTTTATCATTGTGTTCCATTTTTACATTTCATTTTTTACCAGTAGCCAGTACTGTTCCCGGTCGCATCAGCAGTTATTTTAATAGGATAACATCAAAATATAGGTAAGAAAATGTCTCGTATAATGAAACAAATCGAAAACGCGGCCAGAAGTATTCTGGAAAACGCACCCAGTGCAGGTCACGATATCACCCACTCCTTGCGTGTCCGGGACCTGTGCCTGTATCTTGCTCAGGAAGAAGGTGGTGATAGTCAGGTCCTTGAAGCTGCTGCCCTGTTACATGACATCGGCCGCCCTGCCGAGTTCAAGGACCCGGATACTGACCATGCTGTCATATCCGCACAACTGGCACCCGGTATACTCAGCGGTGCAGGATTTCCATCCCGGAATATTCCTGCCGTGGTCTATGCAATAAAGCATCACCGCCATAGTTCAGGAGTAGTACCGGACACACTGGAAGCCAGGATATTGCAGGACGCAGACAGGCTGGACATTTCGGGAGCTGTGGGGGCAGCCATGACCTTCGCATATTCGGGTGCAATGAACCGTTCACTGTACCATTCCGGCGACCCCCTGGGAGAGCACAGGCAACTGGACGGGGATGAATATGCACTGGACCATATCCTCTCAAAACTTACCCATCTCCCACGCACAATGCATACCGTCACTGCCCGCCAGATGGCTGAGGAGCGCAGCAGGTTCCTGAACGGATTTGTGGAGCAACTGGCAGGCGAAATAACATGTTGCAGGAGGCAGCAGGATGAGTAAACCCCAAACCCCCCTCCTGACCGTGGACATATTGATCGTGTCAACCGGGAAGCTCGTTCTTATTCGCCGCAGGAATCCCCCGTTCCAGGGCCACTGGGCATTGCCCGGAGGGTTTGTTGAGGTCGGTGAGACCGTGGAAGAGGCTGCTATGCGTGAAGCACACGAGGAGACAGGTCTCAGTGTGGATTTGAAGGGGCTGGTGGGCGTGTTCTCTGAACCGGGCCGCGATCCCAGAGGACATACTGTTAGCATCTGCTTTGCTGCAATAGGCCATGGTACCCTGCAAGCATCCTCGGATGCACAGGATGTAGCGCTGTTCGACCTTGACGACCTGCCCCCCCTGGCCTTTGACCATCTTCAGGTCATTAATACGGGGCGGCAGAAAATACAGGAACTTATGCATCAAGTTCTGCATTGATGCGACGCAGTACCTCTAACATCATACCCTGCACATCTTCGGCATGGTTTTCACTTTTGTTCCCGTCTTCCATATCCAGCAGGACGCTTATGTTTGTCGTGATCTTTTCCAGTATGTCAAGCATCTCGTTCTTTGAAATTAGCCCGCTGTAATATGAATAGAACAATGTGGTGCCTGAGCGCTCAAGTTTATTCTTGAACGAAGCCCTGGCATTGGAAACCTCCTGCCTTGAATACGGTTCATTGCAAAAAGGCACAAGCTCAGGCAGGTTCTTTCCGATCCAGGTCATCTCGCATCGCCCCCCCGCATTCTTGAAATCTGCACAGAGCCGGGCAATAACCCATTCCCTGGCCGTGAGATGCGTTGTCTGTTTTAACAACCTTGTGACCTGTGAATGGTCTTTTTTATCCATTTTCTTGAATTTTTCGTACTTCATGGTCTTCCCGTCCAATGTATGACAACCATTGTATTACATCTAATCTTACTTCATATGATTTAAATATATTATGGATAACAATTAAAGTCCGATGAAAATACTGCTCCCCATAGACGGGTCTGAATATTCTAAAAGGGCTGCACAGGTAGCTTTGAGAATAGCTAAACTGCACTCAGGCCAGATTTTTCTTTTACATGTAATAGCTCCCTCTGGCCAGGAAAGGAAAAAGTGGATGGAGGAAGGAGCTCAAAAACTGCTTCAGGTCTACAAGGAATCAATGATTAACGAGGGTCTGGATGAAGCCTGTATCACCACCCTTATTGAGAATGGAGACCCTGCAGACCAGATAATCGACACCGCGAATCTAAGGGGTGTGAACAGGATAATCATGGGCACACATGGCAAGACCGGACTGAAGAAGCTGGCAGGCAGTGTTACCGAAAAAGTGCTTCGTAATTCAAAGGTGCTGGTACTGGGAGTACCGCCCAACTATGAGATATGAAGGACAATGTTAGATAAATGGAGTTCGTTACTATGACCGGACCGTATCTGGCTGGTGTGGATATTGGCGGCACAAAAATAACCGTAAGTCTGGCAAATGCCGGGGGGATCCCAGTCAAGGTCTACCAGCATACCAGGCTCGAAGGCACCCATACGGTAATACCTGAGCAAGTTGATTTTCTGTTAGGATATGCCTGCGAACAATCAGGAGTTCAGCCGGATACTATCATGGCTGTGGGTGTTAGTTCCTGCGGTCCTTTTGTGAAAGAAACGGGCCAGGTGCAATTGGTGGCGCCCAACCTGTGTGGCGGGCTTGTAAAAGGCAAAGGCATCATTTCCAATAACTGGACCCGGATACCACTGGAAGCTGTATTATCACGCCGGTGGAGCACTTTGAAGATAGAGAATGATGCTGTGGCTGCAGTAGTGGCCGAAAGGCTGTTCGGTGCAGGCAGGGGCGAAGATGACCTGGTATATATCACCTGGAGCACGGGAATTGGTAGTGGCGCCTATAGTGACGGCAGGTTGATACATGGTAAGAACGGCAATGCTCCTCATATCGGGCACATATACCTGGCAGAGGGCGGTCCCCGGTGTGGTTGCGGTAATTTCGGGGACATGGAATCCCTGGTGTCCGGGGTGGCCATTGCCCGGGATCTTGGTGGGGGTGGGACCGCAGAGGACGTGTTCAATGCTTGCCGGAGTGGGGACCGGAAGGCCAATGAGATCATCAGCAGGGCCGTGAGGAACTTTGCCAGGGGCCTGGCCTCCCTGAATGCCATACTGGATACAAAGGTTATTGTTATCGGGGGTAGCGTGTTCATGAACAACATTGATATCCTGCTACCTGCCATCAGGGACGAGTTCTACCGGTCGTTCCCTGTGCTCTCAGAAGAGGTGGATATAAGGCCATCCGCACTTGGCTCCTACCTGGGGGATATGGCTGCGTTAAGCCTTGTCATGCCTGGTGACTGGATACGGGAATGGCAGGATAAGAGACTGTGGGAACATGCACCTCCGGTGATCATGCTGGACAGGTAGCTGCAGGGTACACTACCTTATCTTTTAATTGAATCGACTATCTCTTTTTTGAGTCCCGGATACCGTGCCAGGTACTCAACACGTTCTTTGTTCAGTGTGTCAGCCATCGCTTTGATCTCCCCGGCAGTATAGTAGGTTTCCGGACTGAAACGCTCCAGGTCCACACCTTCTATTTCCCGTGCTACCATGGTACCGAAAAGAGGTTCATCTGCCCATTCTATAGTACCGCGGACGATGTTGCGGATAATGGACGCCATCTCGGGTATCTCTATCCGGTTGACCCTCTGTTTGATGACCTTGCGGCCGTTATCATCCACTTCTACAATCTCACCCGAGCCACCGGTATTGAGAAGGTAGCACTGCACGCTATTCCTGTTGTTCCTGAGAAAATCATAGAACCAGTTGCCTTCGTCCTCTTCATTACCGACAATGAACGGATTGGTCCCGACGACGCGCACGGATTCGCCCGCCCGGGTAGGGTCTCCTGCAGAGGTCTCGATGGATTCGCCAAGCATGAAATATGCAGCCGCCTGTTCGGTTGTCAATCTGGATGCCATTGGTACTATGGTATTCCGGCGGGTGATGAAAGCAATGATCATGCCATCGATTTTGCTCAGTGGCGGGAGGTTAATTGAATCAGTGATGTTCTCCTCACCCAGGTCGGTACGCTGTATCACACCGCGTCCGTTACCGGTCAGGGTATCATCCAGGAACCCTACCTTACCGGTATAATCCACCATCACATTCTCGAACACTGCTTCACGTCCTTTGACTGCCCGGTATATCAGCGGCTGATGCTCTGGATAAATATCGGTCTTGAGGTAGAAACCCTTTTCAGTACCCAGGGCAGACCCGTCCTTTTTAAGCAATACAATATCATCCTGGACTATCTCGACACCTTCCCCCTCGCCCAGCAGGCCATGGTCGTGGCATGAATGCGTGGTCTTGCCAGTCCCTGACAGACCGAAGAACAGCATGCTGTACTGTTTAAGACTGCCCTCAGGCGTCCTGGCCCGCACCATCTTGGCGCCTGCATGGATGCCAAGCATATCATGAGCTTTGGCAAACCACATGGCCATTCGTAAAAATCCCTTCTTTGCCTCACCCAGGTAATCCGAACCCAGTACGAATGTGACCCCGACCTCAGGGAAAACGAGTATCTGCCTATCCTTCTCCTGCCATTCAGATACATAAACAAGGTTCAATTTCGGGCTGATGGCTGTCTTTGGGATGGTATTGGCATCGAACAACAGTTTGGTCCACATATAGGCAAGCCTGATAGAATCCTTCCTGTAGGTCGAGACATACATGGTACATTCGGGACTGTATTCATTATTGTCGCACATCTTGCGTTTTGTGCACACAATAGGTGCTCTTTGAAGATACGATGATAATGTATCCAGAGTGTTGGAAAGGTTATCCAGTATCTTTTGCTGCGCATTCTTTCCTGTCCGCAGTTGCACTTCCGGACTACCTATATGGACAGTCACCCCGGCACTCCTGCCTTTGACCGATGTCGAAAAATTGAAATTGCCAAATTCAGTTATGTTCCCTACTTTTTCGGCCAGGTTCTGCAATTCCTGGTCTGTGGGGAAGACCACATTCGCCTGGCTTTGAAGTCCGGTAATGATCCTTGTTACTTCTCCAAGTACTTCCATTCATGTATTCCTTGAACGCGTACTATTTTATTGTGTCGGTTTTCAATCATTCCATTGTATCGGTTGAATTACTCATTAAAGGGTAACCAGGATATTCTTACTGAATAAAATATCATTCCAAAAAATAGATTAAAATAATAACCCAATAGAAGAAACGTGCCAAAAAAGTACCACTCACGAATAAACCGCGAGTGGTAAATTTTCTGGCACAAAAGAGATGCTTTAAGCTAACATCATTTCCTTGGCCTTATCATGAGATACATAAACAACAACGAGACCAATATCGTCAGTGCAGACACCGCTTCCATAACTTCGCCAAAGTTGCTAAGCGGAGTATAGAGGGGATTGGATGATTCAATAAAAATCCTTCTTATTGCTCCCAGCAACTTCCAGAACAAAAAGGGAAGCAGACCGATTGTCAGGCCCCACAGTCCTTTTGCTGTTGGGCCTTTCTTTACTATTTTTACATTAGTATGTATCAATATTCCAATAATAATTAATAATAGAATTGCTGAAATCGAATCTTCAGCCACCCTGAGATTATTTATGGATGTTGTTAAGAATTCTGTAGCAAGTGCCATGTTAATCACTCTCTCCGAACATTCTTTTCAATACAGATTGGTAGTTCAGGAATCCTAAAAATAAGATGATTATTCCTATAATGCCAAGGGAATATCGTGCAACCTGCAACCCATAACTGTCAGAAAGTTCCGGGAAAAAGGTCTTGAAAATGACTCTTAGACCTATCAGGAACAATCCCCCCGCTATAAGTTCCCATGCTTTGGTACCTGTATCTTCACTGAAACTTAATTTTTGTACATATGAAGCAAAATATATTGCAAACATTATACAAGCAAACCATGATATCGCCTGAATGCCAGGAGACATTAAAATTTCAACTATTTCGGACTTATTTCACACCTTCATATCATTTAGAAACAAACTTGAAGATTTCCCGCCCGCCATCATGTTGAGCCTTTTTGATAGTATACTGACGCAATTATCTATTACGTCCTGTGGAAGAGTATCAGAATCATTAAAACTGGATAATTGATGTTTTTCCATTACGTTGACAGTTGCTTTGGCGTTAATACCTGTCAAATATTTGGTAAGGTTTTTTTTGCATTTAGATACGAATGAAGATTTCGACTCCATGACATCCCCTCAGTAATATATATATTATTGAATATAAAATTATTATATCTAGCTACATATAGCGGCAACAATCCCGCAACATTCAAAAAATAATTCCATCCAGCATGCTATGACAAAAGTTGAAGAGCTACTGATAAAATAAAAATAACGTATAGTGCCACATAAGAACAGATAATATCTTATCCCGGCACGTTACTTAATGATCTGGTTGTTTTAATCCCAAATTCTGTCAGGAAATATATCTGGAAATTTCCTTCGCGTTTTGAGCCAACCAGCTCCGCATCTTTGAGCAGCTTGAGGTGATAGGAAAGGGCAGGATATTTGTAGTCGGTAATCTCGACAAGCACGCACACGCACAGGTCGCATATTTCCAGCGCTTTGAGAATTCTGAGCCTGACAGGGTCTGCAAGCACTTTGAACAGGGATGCTGCTCTCGTGACATCCTCATGCATTGCTTTTTTTACGCTGGCGTCCATTTCAGATGAAAGTTCGTAAGGAATAATACACCCCTTTTTTTCCGGACCATTGGTCGTAACAGTTCCAGCCATTTACTCAATCATCTCTTGTATAGGGATTCAGTTTGAAGGGTAAATAACCTTGCAATCAAAAGATGGATTTCAATCATTTTCCAGCAATTCCTTTACCTTCACGGAAAGATTACTTATTTGCATAAATAGCGGACCCAGAATCGATTTTTCATTGGTAAGAACCATAAGCAGGGCTTTTTGACCTGCACTTACAATGATAATATTGTTACGTTCACATTCAATTACCACGCGGTATGCACTATCTTTATTGATCTGACTTGTCAAAATATCGGCAGCATTTTGCAATGCAGAACTCATGGCTGCCAGTGTGTCAGGATTGGCTTTTTGCGGGACCGATGAAGCAATATTGATACCGCTGCGGCTTGTAACAACGACTGCTTCTATGCCTTTCATGGTATTAAAACCGATAAGCAGTTCCCTCAATTTGGTAATAGTGCTGTTGCCATATCTCCAACCAAATAGTATCCATTTATGGGTATCAATGATACATTCAAGTAATTATGAGTGTTTTTAGTAATGCATTCTCACTGGGAATGTATATAATTCTGACCTTTTAATTATTAACATAATAACTACATCTATCAATATAATTATAAGTTTTGCATATTACATATCATTGATGCAGGTAATATAGGTGAATGGACACATTCCATGAGGGGATGAATTACATTGGCAAAAGATTCAATAGGCATAATTTATGGAAAAACAGGGACACATGATTTCAGGTTCGCTGTGCCCAATAGCAGCGAGGTAAAACGTACGGATTACGTAAAAGTCTGGCATGAGAACGAAGGCTGGACACTTTCCCAGGTCATATCAATGACCCGCAGCAGTGACGATTTCAAACTGGACGAGGCCGTTGATGCTGCTGGTGGTGGAAAGATGGAGAGCCCCAACAGCAACCTGGTCGCTGAAGCCGCAGTAATAGGCAGCAGGGGCGATGATGGATTGCTCAGGTCGCCCAGAACCCCATTTATTCCGGGAGATAAAGTATTCGCTGCGGACCATCAACTGATACGTTCGACCCTGGGACTGTCCCATGGTGATGTATATATGGGCCTGCTTGAAGGACACGACATCAAAGTCACCCTTGATATGAACAGTCTCATCCAGAAGCATTGCAGCATCCTTGCCAAGACGGGCAGCGGGAAATCATACACTGCGGCTGTTATCCTTGAAGAGATACTGGAACAGGATGTACCGCTTCTTATCATTGACCCTCACGGGGAATACAGTTCGCTCAAAGAACCGGGGGCCGGAAGCCAGGAAGGTTTGTACACTAAATTCGGCGTATCGCCCAGAGGGTATGCCTCAAAGATAACGGTGTACACGCCTGCCAACAAAGTGCTGAATCCTGACGCGGATGATGTTTTTCGGCTGGACGGCATGAACCTGTCTCCCCAGAACCTGATACAGATACTCCCTGATGAAAAATCCAGTAACATGCAGGGTATCCTGTTCGAGGCTATTAGCAAGATACGGGCCGAGATGGAGCATTACAGCCTTGATGATATCATATTCGAAGTGGGGAATAGCAAGAGTAAACTGAAATGGAACGTCATTGCATCCCTGGAATCGATCCGGGATGTGAACATACTGTCTGATAAACCCACCACCCTGGATGAACTGTTCAGCCGGGGCAGGGCTGCTATCATAGACATGAAAGGTGTAGCTCCCCAGTTACAGTCCATGATCGTTGCAAAGCTGTGTGGTGACCTGTTCGAAGCAAGGAAGATGGGGATTGTGCCGCCCGGTATGCTGGTGGTTGAGGAAGCCCATAATTTCTGTCCCGAGCGAGGATTTGACAAGACCCAGAGTACTGAGATATTGCGTACCATTGCTTCCGAGGGGCGCAAGTTCGGGCTGGGTATGATGGTTATCA
This sequence comes from ANME-2 cluster archaeon, assembly GCA_019429385.1. Lineage (NCBI taxonomy): Archaea > Methanobacteriati > Methanobacteriota > Methanomicrobia > Methanosarcinales > ANME-2 cluster archaeon. The sequence goes on from JAHYIS010000001.1 coordinate 51,606, forward strand.
GCCAGCGTCCGGCCCGGGTTGACAAGAACGTGCTGAGCCAGTGCAATACCCAGATAATCATGAAGATGACCAATCCCAATGACCTGAAGGCTATCAGCAAGGGGCTGGAAGGTGTGAGCAGCGAGGTGGAAGAGGAATTAAAGAGGCTACCGCCCGGTGTTGCTATGCTGGTATCCAATGACATTGAGCAGCCGATATTGGTGGATATCAGGGTGCGCAAGAGCAGGCATGGCGGCGAGTCGGTAAATATCGCAAAACCTACAGGCCAGCGAAAGACGGTACCAAAAGAAGTAAAATTACCTGCTGAAAGTCGGGCACCACCTGCGCAACCGCCACGCAAGGAATCGCCTCCAAAGCCTCAGGGTGGGGGTTTGTTCAAAAAGGTCTTCGGGTCAAATAAATGAATTAATATTATCAGGGTTTCGGGGCGCTACTTTGCGCGATACCGTGAGGCTGACTCTTTGAGCCCCTCGATACCAGGCAATTTCTCACCGGCCAGGAAATCCAGACATGCCCCTCCACCGGTACTTACGTGGTCAATTCTGGCTTCTATACCCAGCTTGTACAGGGCGGCTGCAATGTGACCTCCGCCAATGACACTGAAACCTGATTTTGTAGCAGCTTCAATAAGTTCCATGGTACCCAGGGAGAATATCTCATTCTCGAACACACCGGCAGGCCCGTTCATGATCACGGTCTGGGCATTTTGTATTTCCTTTGAGAACGACACAATGGTCTCCAGTCCTATATCATGGATAGGCAGGTTTGAGTTATGGTTCGTGTTCAAAAGTTCAATGGATTCTTCCACCCGTCCCCCATCCTTGTTCAGGGCAACATCTATGGGCAGCCCTATATGATTATTGAACCTGTCCAGCAGTTGTTTTGCCTCTGGTATGAGGTCTGCATATCCCTGTGACCTGATGAATTCCATGTTGGGTTTGCCTATGTCGACTCCTTTTGCAGCCAGGAAGATGTTCGCCACCACACCTGTTAGCAGTACCCTGTCAGCTTTTTTATTTGCCAGTACGTGCTCGGTCACTTTGAGCGAGTCGTCTACTTTGGCCCCGCCCAGCACATACACACAAGGACGGGTGTTGTCTTCACACCCCCGGCTCAGAGAAGTAATTTCTTTTTCCATCAGCCTGCCTGCTATGCTGGTGAGTAGGGGGGTGAATCCCATGATGGACAGGTGCGAGCGGTGGGATACCGCAAAGGCATCGTTCATATAGAAGTCCATTAATGGGGACAAACGCTGTACCATGACTGACCTGGCATGTTCCTGGGCAGAGCGTATCATGCTTTCTTCTGAAAAGAACCTGACATTTTCCAGCATAAGGACGTCGCCGTCCTTGAGTTTCTTTATCTCTGAGACGGCACGGGAGCCGAAGATATCGTCAATGTACTTCACTTTCCTGCCGAGTAGTTTGGATAATTGCTTTGCATGGGGCTCCATGGTGGTAAAATCCTGTTTGCCGGGCCGGCTCTGATGGCTCATGAGGACCAGGCGCGAATCTTCCAGTTCATTCAGCGTGGTCAGTGAACTCCTGAACCGCTTGTCGTCAAGGATACCCTGGTCAGGGGTCATGGGTGAGTTCAGGTCAAGCCTGCATAGAATCGTTTTACCTGATAAGTTAAAATCGTCAATGGTAAGATAGTCTCTGGTTGACAAGTGTATGTACCTCGGTCCTATTTTCCTAAAATATCTGCTCTGAATTATGGTGTGGGGGTAATTTAACCTTTTTGTAATGGTTGGTTTTGTGTTATGGTAAAAAGATTGAACTCATTTAAATCATCTTACCTCCCAACATTTTCAGGGAAAAATATATCAATGCATAAGTGTTTACACAATTTATACGTTGAAGTTGGTTCATTAAACGTATGAAGGGGGAAATCGTATGGTTACTACCTGAGGTTTAACCAGGGTATTTAATTCTACACAGAAAAGAATAGAATTAAATGATTCTACAAAAATAATTCTATTCAGTGATATTCATCGTGGAGTAGGGGATTGGTCAGATGATTTTGCAAATAATAAGTTACTTTTTTCTCATACCTTGAACCATTATTTTCATAGAGATTACTCCTATGTAGAAATTGGGGATGGTGATGAACTCTGGGAGAATAACTATTTCAGTGACATCAAGACAGAATATTATGATATGTTCGGATTAATGGTTCAATTTGCCAAAAAAGACAGGCTGACTTTGATCTGGGGTAATCATAATAGTTACTGGAATAACGATGAAAATGTTCAAAAAGAGCTCGAAGAACTTGTTGGAATAACGAAGGTATATGAAGGAATTACAATAGGGGATAAAATATTCGTAGTCCATGGCCATCAAGTAGAGTTCTTATTTGAACATTGGCTGGGAAGAAATGTCTCACGGTTCATATTGAAACATATCTGGAAATTGCTGCAAAATGTGTTCGGGTATAATGACCCCACCAGTCCTGCTAAGAATTTCGGAACTCGAAATAAAGTAGAGGATAAAATTTTCAATTAGGCTAAAGAACATCATTTGCTTGTTATTGCCGGTCATACACATCGGCCAATGTTCAACTCTCTATCTAAAGAGGGCAGGATACATAAAAAAGAAGAAAAGCCTTATTATTTTAATGACGGAAGTTGTGTTCATCCTCGATGCATAACCGGAATTGAGATTGAGGGTAATTGTATCCGATTGGTCAAATGGTTTAACAATGTGGGTGAAGAGGATGTGAGGGTATTTGTGGATAGAAAAATACTGGAACAGGGAGAACTTAATAAAATTATGGAGCACCTTTGACAATACGATGTCTCGATCTGACAAAATGGTAATTTATCTCACTTTCCGCAGGTATCTACAGAAAATCAATAATTTCTTGTGATAACGGTTCTGAAAATTCCCACCTAAAATTGACCCACTTTTCCCATTGAAAATTGACCCACCCTATTTACTAAAAATCTTCCCATTTAATAGCAGGAGGATTTTGGGGTGATCTGAATGGAAGATTAGATAATAATAAGGAATCTTAAGAAGCGAAATCCCAAAATGGGAGCAGGGTGCTTATGGAACAGGCATGAGTTCGTTCGGGCGGGCGGTCTATGCTGTGGCTGAGGGGGCTGGGGGAGTGAAGAAAGCTGTGGCCGAATTTTTGGGTTCAACTATCGGAGGGCAGGTTTTTGATATTGAGGCGAGGAATAGGGGGGGCGGAAATAGTTGTTAAATAGGGTGAAATGTCATCCGCATTCCACCCGTTAACTAAGATAAAGATTGTCCCTCTTTGTCAACGACCTCTTTTTGGAAAAACGGGGCATAAAGTGGTTACATAGGATTGGATTGAAATAGTTATTTTCAAAAATTGTAATCAAAAGAAAGGGCACACATTAATGAGACAATTTTCAAATTATGCTATGCCATTCATCTCGCGTGATCTTAGCATCTTTAATAATCTTTCTAATCATCCCTTTGCTAATTTCTTCACCTGGATGAACAGTAACAATGGTGGTCCGTCCATCAGGATGACGTAAAAACAGATGGCTTCCCTTTTGTCTTATCTGTTGGAACCCTATCTTCTCAAGAGCCTTGATGACTTTACTGGCAGGAAGAGGTTTGATTTTATCCATCTTTATACAACTACTTCGACCTTCTGGATGCCTACGAATTCTAATGGCACTTCATCAACGAGGTCTGATTCAACTTCGAGATAAAGCTCAATAGCTTCTTTCATTCTTTCTTTTAATTCGTCAAGAGTTTTTGCCTGTGTATGGCACCCTTCAAGCTCTGGAACGGATGCAACATATATGCCATCTTCATCCTGTTCAATGACTATTGTGAATTGTTTGATCATATCTTTTTACACTTTCCAGATTTATTATTATATTAGTTTGTTATCAACATTAAGAACCTATCGATAAAAACAATAAATCATGAATTACCTTTCTGGCATTTTTTTATCCGATTGGTGTTATTGTGCTAAACTTTCCGACTCTTTCCAAAGCTAGAACCCCTTCGCTACCGAACTCCGCACAGCACATCACGATGCTGCACTTCCCGTCCTCTTCGTCCAGGGGCAGACACAGACGGCGGGATTTTAACCCGCAGTGGGACATACTTTCTTTTCTCCAATGTCCTGGTTGTTCATCATTCTCTTTTACGCTTCAAGGCACGCCAGTCAACGACCCCGAATCGTAAATCCGACAGGCGTCAGATTGGATGCTCGTGTTTTGTTTTTTGATTGCGATGAACCGCATCCAGGAAGTGAGATTCAAGGAGCGGGGAGTGGGCCTGCAGTCTGATGAGATCAGGTGCTGTATGGATAGTATGAGAGAGCAGGGTGCCTATGGAGCAGGCATTGAGTTCGTTCGGGCCGACGGTCTATGCTGTGGCTGAGGGGGCCGGGAGAGTGAAGAACGCTGTGGCCGAATTTGGGGATTCGACTATTGGATGGCAGGTTTTTGGTAGTGGCAGGAGGATTGAGAGGAGTCACTATACCCCGTACTTGAAGGATCCGGGGCTTGTTAACGTTTTTTGGCATATGAACGTTTCTATTTATCCTTAACTGAACAGTCTTGAGTTGAAATATATTTCTCAACTACCTCCCATCCCTGCCAAACAGACCCGTGATAACACCCTGGTGACCACAGATGATCTTCACACCATTCTTTGAGATGTGGAACGTTCTGTCTCAATATTCTGCTCGAACGTCCTTTGATCTTCTTTGCAATAAAACGTACGGAATATTTTGGTGGGTATTGAATAAATAAATGGACATGATCAATATTCACGGAAATATCTATGATCTTGATATCCATTTCTTTACACGGTTTTCTGATTATAGCTTCTGTCACCAGGCCAACTTCTCCAACAAGGATCTTCCCCCGATATTTCGGGGTAATTACCATGTGGTCGGTGAGTAACGAAACAGTATGTCTGTCAAGTCTCAATTCTTTTTTCATGGTTTGGCATTTTATAGTAAGCAATAGTAAATAATCGGCGAGAGCTCAGTGAAAGTATTATGTGATGTTTAAATGAATTACAGATACACCCGGAATAACTCGTTTGAAAGTCGGAATATCTATCCGGGTACATCCATGCACCCTGATGTGCAGGTGGAAAGGTAGATGAACAACACCATTAAAACCTTTATATCCTTCCATAACATATAATCCCCAGAAAAGTAAGGAGCACCCGCAATCATGAACATCAGCCGCGAGCAGATATTGATAGAAGCCCTCCCGTATATCAGGGAGTTCCACGACTCCATCATGGTCATCAAGGTAGGAGGCCATGCCATGGTGGACCCCGGGCTCATGGAGGACATTGTGCAGGACGTGGTACTCCTGCGCTATGTGGGCATCCACCCCATCATTGTCCACGGCGGCGGACCCGAGATAACCCAGAAAATGGAAGCGATGGGCAAGAAAAGCGAGTTCGTGGCAGGACTGCGTATCACCGATGACGAGACCATGGAAATAGCCCGCATGGTACTGGTGGGTAACATCAACACCCGCATCGTGTCTGCCATCGGCACCTTTGGCGGTAAAGGGCTGGGGCTATCAGGCAAGGACGGCCGGCTCATTGTTGCCAGAAAGAAAGCCCTCCAGCACGTCACCGTGGAAGGCAGGGAACATGACGTTGACCTGGGCTGGGTGGGTGATGTGGAAATTATAAATCCGGAGATACTCTTAATAGCGGCGGGCAAGGGTTATATTCCGGTCATTGCTCCTATTGCAGTTGATGAGAAGGGCAACAGCCTGAACATCAATGCTGATACCGTTGCCGGTGACATAGCCGCAGCCATGCGGGCCAAGAAACTCATACTCATGACCGATGTACCGGGTGTACTGGAGGATCCTGCCAACAAATCCACCCGCATCTCCCGTATACAGTTGGAAAATATCGAGGACATGATAGCGGATGGCACCATTGCGGGGGGAATGATCCCAAAGGTACGTTCAGCAGCGAGCGCAGTGGAAAAAGGTGTGGAAAAAGTACATATCATTGACGGTAGCAAGTCCCATAGTATACTGCTCGAACTGTTCACGGACCAGGGTATAGGGACCATGATATTCCATTAAAAATGTATCCTGTTTTACCACAGTTAAGCATATAAGGTATCCGAAGTCTATTAGGTCAAATCGTATTGTCTGGAGTAGCGACCATTGAGTAAAAAGACCAAAAGCGCAAAGAAAGGATTCTGGGAGCGGGCCAAAGAATCAGCGGCACAGCAACAGGCATTGGCAGAGCGTGAGAAAGCTGCAAAGCAAAAAAAAGGGACTGAAAAATCTCCCTCAACTCCATCCCTATCAGTTCCTTCTCCGCCAGTGGAAAAGACTCCTGAGGAGAAGCAGAAGCTCCACAAACTCGGCATTATTAAGACAGTGGTTCCTGCCTTAATAGGGGCACTTGCCGGATTCATTAGTTTTTTTAACATGGGGGATGGTACCGAATATCCCTGGCTTTCTATTATTCTGTTCGTGGCAATCTTCTCATACTATGCCCAGCGTATTATATATCCTATACTAGGGCTGGATATGAAAGAATTCGGTAAGAAGGACTGGTTCTATGTTGAGTTCATGACAATCATTTTCTGGCTTGTGGTCTGGACACTATTACTGAACCCTCCCCTTTGAACCATTTTTCAGGTGTGATCTCTATGAGGATAGCCATCGTTAAAAAAGACAGGTGCCAGTTCAAGAAATGCGGTCGCGAATGCATTCATTTTTGTCCCAGGGTACGTACCGGGGACGAGACCGTAGTTATCGGTGAGGATAGCAAGGCTGTAATATCAGAAGAACTCTGCGTAGGCTGTGGCATCTGTGTAAAGAAATGTCCTTTTGATGCAATCATGATAATCGGGCTGCCCGAGGAGCTGGACAACCCTGTGCACAGGTATGGACCCAACGGGTTTGCGCTCTACGGGTTGCCAACACCGGTACAGGGTAAGGTCACGGGTATCCTTGGCCAGAACGGGGTGGGAAAATCAACAACCGTCAATATCTTAAGTGGTATCATGATGCCTAACCTGGGTAAAGACAACACTACCTGGGATGAAGTGCTGGAGATTTATTCCGGCTCAGGTATGTACGATTATATGCAAGCCCTCTCGGAAGGTAATATCAAAGCTTCCCATAAACCGCAGTATGTGGATAACATCCCCAAAGCAGTGAAAGGCAATGTATCTCAATTGCTCAGTAAAGCCGATGAGCGGGGTATCATGGATGAAATGGCAAGCAAGCTTGAGATAGAGCATGTGCTGGGAAGGGACATTAAAGAGCTTTCCGGAGGTGAACTTCAAAGGGTGGCACTGGCTGCATGTGTGAGCAGGGAAGCTGATTTCTATTTCATTGACGAGATCAGTCCTTACCTTGACATTTACCAGCGCATCAATTCGGCGCGTATCATTCAGGAACTTGCAGAAACCAGTGCAGTGATGGTGATAGAACACGACCTGGCCCTCCTGGACCTGCTGGCAGATACCGTACATATCGCTTATGGTATTCCTGCAGGTTACGGAGTGATAACTCAGCCAAAAGGTGTGAGGGTTGCCATTAACCAGTACCTCCATGGATTTCTGGCTGAGGAGAACATACGATTGCGCACCGAAGCCATCGAGTTCGAGGAACATCCGCCGCGGGAGCAAAAAGCTATCCCTACTTTGCTTGAATTTGGCAGGTTCACCAAGAAATATGGCGAGGATGGATTTGAACTGGTAGTTGGAAGTGATACCATCGGCAGTGTAATAAAAAAGGGCGAGGTCATAGGTATTGTGGGACCCAATGGGATAGGAAAAACAACATTTGTGAAAATTCTGGCAGGTGACGAAACACCTACAACAGGCAATCTTGAGACTGAACTTACCATCGCATACAAACCCCAGTACTTGAAGGGCGACTATCCAGTTACCGTGAGGAGCTTTCTACGGGGTATTAACACCAAGTTCGATACCAGTTATTACCAGACCGAGATAATCAAGCCGCTGCAGCTGGACGGCCTGATGGACAGGACGCTGACTGAACTTTCGGGAGGTGAACTGCAGCGTGCTGCTATTGCTGCCTGTCTTGGCAAGAATGCTGACCTGTATATCTTCGACGAACCCAGCGCACACCTTGATGTGGAACAGCGTTCCCTGGCAACCAGGGTTATCCGCAGGTTCACAGAAAATAATAATGTGACTGCCATGGTAGTGGACCATGATATTTATTTGATTGATATGCTGGCCGAGAGGCTTGTAGTGTTTGAGGGAAACCCGGGAGTAATAGGAGAGGTCCACGGTCCCTTTAACATGCGTGAGGGTATGAACCTGTTTTTGAAGAACCTGAATATCACATTCAGGCGGGATGATGAAACCCGCAGGCCCAGGGTAAATAAAACAAATTCAAAGTTGGATAGACAGCAAAAGTCTGTGGGTGAATATTATTATGCTTTGGAATAGAATTAACTATTATTAATTAAAAAAATGATTGGCAATAAATTAAAATAACAAGTTTTATATAAGAAATTCTTATTATCAAATGTGGTGAGTATTGTTGGATTCAAAAGACATTAAATTCATATTGTCATTGATACTTCAAATTCCTGTATGGTTCACAGGTGTTTACTGGGGAATATACTGGATGTTCAACTGGATATTGGGTGCTAATGCCCATCCGGGTGAATCAGGACTGACCCGGATAGGAGGCACTATAATATGTGCATTACTGGTTTACGCAATTATGTGGTTCACATACGGTTTCCTGGCGTATTCATTCAACCTGCCAAAACCATTTTGTAAAAAAACGTGATGGTTAAAAGGTGAGACAAAAGTAAAAGAGATTCAATTATTGAATATATCGACTGGCAAAAATAAAAATGAGGGCAAGGGTATGAGTTTAAGAAAGCTGGTTCCGGGTGCGTTAACTATTCTGACACTGGTCTTTTTTTCAATCGGATTGATCACTTCTATGACAACGACCTTAATTATTGAAGAGGATTGCAATACCTGTCATCAAGGTAGGGAATTATCTGAACAGGCTGCAAATATACATGTGGCCGGTGGTCTTGTAAACAGGGATTGTACAAACTGTCATGAAAGTATTGAACTATCACATGGTGGTTTTGAACTGGACGAATGTGACCACTGCCATACTACCGACAGAGGCACGGCAATGGCATATACTGTATGCAGTTCCTGCCATGCAAAAGACCCTCATGAGGAAAAGATGTCTACGAACGAGTGTATGGTTTGCCATTCAACATGTTCGACATGTCACAATGTTGCGCAACCTACCCTTGCCGGGGGCAGACATCAGACCTTGCAGTGCGAAGGGTGCCATATTTATCACCTCTATAAACCCGAATGTACAAGCTGTCATATGAATGTAGTAGGATTGCATGAGAACGTGACTGATGTAGGTTATAGTACCCAGACATGTATTACATGTCATGGACCTGCACATGATCATACCGTTGCCCAGATCCAGGAAAAAGTTCAACGTGAGTATACATGGCATTATACTGAAGAGTAGGCAAAAACACATATGGTGAATTATTTATGGTTGATACGAGAAAGGTGATTGTTACAGTTATTATGCTGTTTTTCGTTTTGATTGCGGTATTTGTATTTATTGATGCATCTCATTTTGTAAGAAATAACAGTTTTTGCATGGTATGCCATGAAAAAGAATACGATTCCTACAATGACCCCGGGGATTCACTGGATTACGCCCATTCGCATTATGATATTTCATGTGCAGGATGTCATGAGGGACATGATCATGTGGCATACACGGGCCTTTTGACCAAAATGATGGTTCGTGACGTGCTCGGAACGCATCCTCCTGAGAACAAAGAGGATACTAAACTGGAGAATAAGGAACGATGTCTGGTATGTCATGAGAATTACAAGATAATACTGAATGATCGGCCGCTTGATCCCCATGCAAACGTAACTGACTGTGCATCATGTCATTCAGGCCACACACGAGGAATGCCTGAAAAAACATGTGCATCGTGTCATCCGATACCATTTACTTCATTAGAAGAGAAGGGGGGCAAGCATTCCAAGAAAGGTTGCGCATTCTGCCATCCATCACATGGTTATGTCATGGAATGCGTACAGTGTCATGGTTCATTCCATCAAGGGGTATTTGTGGATTGTAAAGAATGCCACAGCGACGCCCATAAACCTGCGGATATTGAATTCACCGAGGTGGCTATTAATAAAAGTCTGTGTATCAAATGTCATTACAATGTTAATGTAACTTTCAATGTACAACCATCGAAACACTCTAATCTGGACTGTATAATGTGTCATCCATCCCATGGCCAGAAACAGCAATGTTCCAAATGCCATAAACCGCATGGTGAGGAATCTACCCAGGCAGATTGTTTTGTTTGCCATAGAGGGCATACTCCCAGGAATGTAAAATATTCGGGCAATACACCGACATCATTATGCCTTGAATGCCATGAGCAGACCGGGAATAATTTATTGAATAGTAATACTCGGCATGCCCAGTTAAAATGTGTCAAGTGTCACCCTAACCACGCTCAGGTTCCGACCTGTATGGACTGTCATGGTACACCGCACACCAGTACCACAACTGATTGCAAACGATGCCACATTTCAGCACATGAATTATGGATTAAAGAATGAGGAGAGATGTAAATGATACCTGCAATATTAAAATCTGACGTGATTTTGTATTATGTGGCTGTGTTCTTTGGTATAATTGCCGTGACAATGTTGCTGATATTTATTCCTTTCAAGTCAGTTGCCACTCTGATGATGATGGTATCTGGATTGGGCATATTGAGCTTAGGTTTATTGATATTGTGTGTGGCGATACTATGGGATTTAAAGAAGAAATACCTTGATAAAGAGCATACTTCCGTCCATAATCACTGATTTCATGAACGTAAGTTGTTAGAACATGAGTTCCAGTGCTGCCTGCCCGGTCATTCCCTCTTGAATTCCCAGGTTTTGGGCAGCTGTTGTGGATTCTACCACAGTGGCCGCCAGCACATCATTAAAACTGCCGACACCAGTTACTTTTACGGCCACATCACCCAGACGCTCGGCTGTGTCAATGTGCAGGTAGCCGCACATGACAAAACCTTTTGGTGCCTTAATGACAAGCAATGGAGCATGTTCCATATCGATTTTCAACCCCACAGCTGTACCATTTTCAAGTTCGATGGGTTCAATGAGCATAGTTAATCCATCTTCTTGAGGTCAGTGGACTGGCAGGTCGGACAGGACAGTTTGGAGCCCATACCCTTGAATTTATTACCGCATGCATTACATTTATAACCTGACATTGCAGCACCACTCATGTCAACGCTATCCGCAGTACTCGAATCAACAAAACACATAGTAATTACCTCAATGAATAGAATTCTATTATAGGTTATAAAATTACTGCCTGTGTGCCAAACACTTATATACCCCTAATGTTATCATAACCGGAAAGTATAGATGATACCTTCACCAGCGGTTAAAGAAAGATCAGGCCTGACAATACTTATACCTTCATCCCTGACATCAGAGACAAGGGATGAGAGAATAAGGACCTACAAGGTCGGCCAGGTCGCGAGGGCAGCATCGGTGTTTCGGGTTGATAATATTATTATCTACCGGGATCCGCAGTTCGATGACAGCAGGTTCATAGACCTGTTACTGAGATATGCAGAAACTCCCCAATACCTGCGCAAACACCTTTTCCCGCTTCAGAAGGAGCTGAAGTACGCCGGAATATTACCTCCGTTGCGTACACCACATCATCCAACAGCATCAAAATCATCTGACCTGAACGATGGAGAATTCCGCGTTGGGGTCGTGGTCCCAGGACCAAAGAAGAGCGAGATAAAAGTCGGATCTGACACAATCACATGGGTCGATATCGGTATAGATAGCCCGGTTCCCCTCAAACCTTCCTCAAGGAAGGTGCGAATGGGTGAACGTGTCAATGTCAGGATCTTTTCGCGACGACCGATACAAGTTGAACTTGTAGAAACGGACAATATCCCTGTGTACTGGGGATACCGGACAGCAATTGTAGACAGCCTTGCAGGGGCACTGGATATCGTATCCGGACAGGATGCCCTGATATTGGCCACCTCACGGGAGGGCCGGGTACTTGATACCCGGTTCCTTGAGGAATTGGGCAGGCAAATAAGGTTAAAGTCTTATACTGTTGTTGTATTCGGTTCACCCAGGCAGGGCGTGGAGTCCATATTAGCAAGAGAGGGTACAGACCTCTCAAAATATCAGTGTGAATCACTGAATACCGTACCTGAACAAGGCACAGCCACTGTAAGGACAGAAGAAGCCGTGTGGGCCACACTGTCAATGCTGAACCTCGTCAGGTAAGGTTGGAAATAAATCGCGATAAATAGCATATTCCAGGAGATTAAGGAGGAAAACAATGGCAAACGTACACAGACCAAGGCGAGGTTCCCTGTCATTCAGTCCCAGAAAAAGGGCAAAGAGTCAGGTACCTACAATACGATCATGGTCCATAAGTGATGACGAACCCAAAATGGGCGGTTTTGCAGGATACAAGGTCGGCATGAGCCATGTGATAATGATGGATGATAAGCCGAAAAGCCTTACAGAAGGTATGGAGATATCAGTACCTGTAACGGTGCTTGAAGTACCTGCCATGAGGATTGCAGCCATCAGGGCCTATGGCAAGAAAGGACCATACGGTGTAAAGATACTCGGTGAAGCTCTATCCAATGACCTTGACCCAACATTGGACCGAAAAATGGTCCGGCCAAAGAAAGCCAAACCGGACAAAGCTCTTGCCAGTATGGAAAAACTGGTCGAGGAGGGAGCGGTGGAAAATATTCATGTAATCACGTATACATTACCATCTCAGATATCAGGAGTACCCAAGAAAAAACCTGATGTGATGGAGAACAGGATTGTTGGCGGAAACGTTGCTGCAAGGCTTGAATATGCCAAATCCATCCTTGGTAAATCGATTACTGTTTCTGATGTTTTTAATTCAGGCGATATTGTGGACACATCTGCCATCACCACTGGCAAGGGTACTCAGGGACCTGTTAAAAGATGGCATATCAATTTGATGAAAAGCAAGCACAGCAGGCAGGGAAGTCTCAGGCAGGTAGGTACACTAGGACCCTGGAATCCATCCAGGGTGAGCTGGAGGGTACCTCAACTGGGCCAGACTGGCTATCACCAGAGGACAGAATATAATAAACGTATCCTCAAGATCGGTGGGAACGGTGAAGAAGTAACTCCTGCGGGCGGGTTTTTAAATTATGGAGAAGTGAATGGCGAATACCTGCTCATTAAGGGCAGTGTACCTGGTCCTAAAAAGCGACTTATCAGGTTAAGACCGGCTATAAGGTCTGAGATCAAGAACGTTGGAGCGCCACAGATTTCACATATCAGTGTGGAATCCAAACAGGGGTGAGATAGATGAGCAAGGCAAAAATCATGGATTTAACAGGTGCACAAAAAGGTGAAATTGAGCTCCCTGAAGTATTTGATGAGATCTACAGGCCAGACCTGATCAAAAGGGCAGTACTGGCTGCTCAGGCAAACAGGTTACAGGCTTACGGTCCTACCCCTTATGCCGGTATGCAGACATCGGCAGATAATGCGGGTCCAGGCAGAGGTTCTGCCCGGGTACCAAGAATACAGAACGGTAACAGGGTTGCCCGGATATCCCAGGCAAGAGGCGGCAGGAAAGCCCATCCACCAAAGGTGGAGAAAGATTACTCTGAGAAGATCAATAAGAAAGAACGCTTAAAAGCCATCAATTCGGCAATAGCGGCCACTGGCAATGTTGAACTGACAAAGCAGCGCGGGCACAGGTTCGATGCAGAACTGCCTATCGTTGCTGTGGATGAGTTCCAGGATGTACAGACCACAAAAGACGTTGTAGGCTTCATGGAGACCATCAACGTGTTCCAGGATGTCATGCGTGCCAAGAACGGCAAGCACATCAGGGCAGGCGGCGGTAAAAGACGCGGTCGGAAATACAAGAGACCCAAGAGTCTGCTTATCGTGGTAGGCCAGGATAACGGCATCGTACGGGCAGCACGAAATCTGCCTGGAGTGGATGTGGTAATGGTCAACAAGCTGAATGCAGAACTGCTGGCACCAGGAACCCACGCAGGCAGGTTGGCCATCTGGACAGAATCTGCCATACGGGCACTGGGGGGGGTGGCGTAGATGTCTGCCATAAAACATCCCTTTGTCACAGAAAAGGCAACCTATCATATCGAGGACAATAATAAGTTGCAGTTCATAGTGGACATTAAGACTACCAAGTACCAGATAAAGCGGGAGATAGAAGCACTCTATAACATCCCCATTATCAGCGTGAATACCATGATAACAATGAAAGGCAAGAAAAAGGCCATCGTATCCTTTGAAGGCAGTACCACTGCTGGAGAGCTGGCCTCAAAACTTGGTATATTCTAAGGAGAGGTGAAAGGTATGGGAAAGAGAATAATCTCACAGAACCGAGGAAGAGGGTCACCCACGTACCGGGCACCCTCCCACAAGTTCAAAGCTGAACTTAAACATATTAAGGTAGACAAAGACCAGACAGTCACAGGGGATGTCATCGAGATTTTGCATGACACTGCCCGTTCAGCCCCTATTGCGAGGGTGAAACTTGATAACGGGGAAGAACGACTGATACTCGTCCCTGAGGGTATTTCTGTAGGACAGCAGATCTCATGCGGGATATCTGCCGAGGTCAAGCCAGGTAATACATTACCCCTGGGCGAGATACCTGAAGGCGTGCTGGTATGTAACATCGAGAACAGGCCGGGAGACGGTGGACAGTTTGCCCGCTCAAGTGGTGTGTATGCTGTACTGGTTGCCCATGATGTGGGCAAGAGTGTAGTGCAGCTTCCAAGTGGTGTAATGAAGTGGCTGAGCCCATTGTGCAAAGCTACCATTGGTGTGGTGGCAGGCGGCGGCAGGACCGATAAGCCATTTGTCAAAGCAGGAAAGAAGTATCATAAGCTCAAAACAAGGGCTACAAAGTATCCCCGGGTACGTGGCGTGGCAATGAACGCCATAAACCACCCATTCGGTGGCGGTGGTTGGCAGCATCCAGGAAGACCCACAACGGTGAGTAGAAGGACACCACCGGGCCGGAAGGTCGGTTCGATAGCTGCAAGACGAACAGGAAAGAGGTGAGAAGGTATGGCAAAGAAAACATCCACCAAACTCCCAAAGAGAAAAGGTGAATATACTTATCGCGGAAAGACCGTTGATGAGCTAAAGACATTAAGTACGGAAGAGTTTTCCCAACTTATACCTGCAAGACAGCGCAGGACAATAAAACGCGGGCTTAGCGATGAACATAAAAAGATAATGCAAAAGATCAAGGAAGGCGAGACCGATATCAGGACGCATCGAAGGGATATGATCATTCTTCCTGAAATGGTAGGTCGTAATCTGGAAATATACAATGGTAAGAGCTTCGAGAAGATCGAGGTCATACCAGAGATGATGGGACACTATTTCGGTGAGTATTCCATGACCCGAAAGCGCGTGAGCCACGGTTCAGCCGGTGTTGGTGCTACCAAGTCCAGCAAGTTCGTACCCTTGAAGTGATGGAGGAAAAAGGATGTCAAGAATTCAATATTCAGTTCAGGCAGACCCGGAAACTACATCCACTGCAATGGGTCATGAATTACATATATCACCCAGGCATTCCAGGGAGATATGCAGGGCTATCAAGGGTATGAAGAGCGAACGTGCAAAACAGTACCTTAAAGAGGTTGCTGCCCTTAAAACGGCAGTTCCGTTCAAGCGACATAATGACAGTATGGGACACCGCAGAGGTCCCATGGCCGCGGGAAGGTACCCCCAGAAAGCTGCAAAGGAATTTATCAAAATACTGGTGAATGCAGAGGCTAACGCCGAATATAAGGGGCTTGACCCCCAGCATATGAAGATCAGTCACATTTCAACCAAACAGGGACGTGTGATACATGGTTATATGGCCAGGGCACGGGGTAGCTCTTCACCCAAGAACACTGAAACCGTGAACATAGAAGTAGTACTCCAGGAGGTGCAGTGAACATGGGAGTTGAGAGAAAGTTCGTACAGGACGGGCTTACCAAAGCAATGATCAACGAGTATTTCACCAAACAGCTCGAGCGTGCCGGATATGGTGGAATGATCATGAACCGCACACCCATGGGCACCCAGATAACTCTGTTAGCAGAGAAACCGGGAATGGTCATAGGTAAAGGTGGAAAGACCATACAGCGTCTTACCCGGGATATGTCATATCTCTTCAACGTGGACAATCCACAGATAGAGGTACAGGAAGTTAAAGTACCTGAACTCAATGCTCAGATGATGGCAAACCGCCTGGCAAATGCCCTCGAAAGAGGATGGTATTTCCGGAAGGCCGGGCACAATATGCTTAGCCGTATCATGGAATCCGGAGCACTGGGCTGCCAGATCATAATTTCCGGAAAACTTACCGGTCCCCGTTCAAGGATTTCCAAGATGGTCGACGGTTACATTAAACATGCAGGTAAGCCAGCTGAAGAGCTGGTAGATACTGGTTATGCCATGGCAGTGAAAAAACTGGGCGCAATCGGTTGCTGTGTACGCATCGTACCTCCTGGCACAGTACTTCCCGGCAAGTTCCATATGCTCAAAGAGACTGCTCCTGTGGCACCTGAAATTGCTGGACCTGAGGCAAAGAAAAGCATAAAAGAGGTAGTAGAAAAGGCTCCTGATAAAAAGAAGGCTGAAATGACTAACCTCAGACAGGTCGGCAGTATATGGGAGCACAGGCATGATGATATGGACTGGCATCCTATGTCCAGGCCACACGATGCACCCGCAACTGCCAAACCAGAAAAGGTTGGTGAGGCAAAGTCTTCAAAAGGGACCAGTGTGGGTGACGAGATACCAGCTAAACCATTGGCTGGAACTGTCGCACAGCCAGAGAGTGAAAAATTGGTTAGTGAGCAGACACGCATGAACAACGATGTTGAAGAGCACAAGCATGAAGGCTACGATTACTGGCATCCGTCCAAAAGGGTGCACAAGGCAGACGGGGATGATGAGTAATGGCCATACTGCGAGTGGATGAGATACGGAACATGAGCCGCGAGGAGAGGCTGGATGAACTGGATACTCTCAACGCTGAACTCATAAGGGAACGTGCCATTGCTTCTGCTGGTGGTGCACCTGAAAATCCGGGCCGCATTGGAGAGATACGCAGGACCATTGCACGGGTCATGACCATTCAGAATGAAATTGGTGAATAATTAGAGGTTATACATGCAGATAACACCCCAAAACCTCATCCACCATGAATTGATAGGGCTTGAGGCTGAGGTGGTGGGTTGCACCAATTCTGCTCAAATAGGAATAAGAGGAAAGGTGATTAACGAAACGAGAAACACGATACGCATTGATGTGGGTAACAGGTGCGTTAAGACCGTACCCAAATCCCATACTCAATTCATGTTCACAATACCCGCAAGTGATGGTAGACGTTACCTGCCAGTCACGAGCGTGTGGGTTAAAGTGGATGGAACTTTATTGCTCTCACAACCCGAAAATCGCATTCAATCAAAGTTCAAGAAAACTATCAGGCGGAGAATAAATCTCTGAAATACAAATATTGAGGTATATAATAATGACACGAAATATAGGGCTGGACGTCGACGCTCCTTCAGAGGAGTGCATTGACATCAACTGTCCTTTCCATGGTACATTATCCGTAAGGGGCCAGGTTTTTACCGGGTCGGTAGTGGCCAGTAAAATGGATAAGACAGTTGTAGTGAAACGGGTTTTCGAGAAGCTCATCCCAAAATATGAGAGACTCGAAAAGAGACAATCAAAGATTCATGCCCATAACCCCCCATGCATTGATGCAAAAGAGGGAGATGAGGTAAAGATTGCAGAATGCAGGCCATTGAGCAAGACCAAGACCTTTGTTGTGATCGAGGTGACGAAATGAGAGGTATGAAAGCAAATATACCACGTGCCTTGAATGCAGGTGCCAGGCTTGACTGTGTTGATAATACAGGTGCCAGGCAGGTAGAGATCATATCTGTGAAGAGATATCGTGGTGTGAAGAACAGGCATCCCAAGGGTGGCATAGGTGACATGCTGGTGGTCAGTGTTAAGAAAGGCACGCCAGAGATGCGCAAACAGATAATGAAAGCCGTCGTAGTGCGGCAGAAGAAAGAGTTCAGGCGACCGGACGGACTGAGAGTATCTTTTGAGGATAATGCTGTGGTTATCACGGATGATGAAGGCATACCTAAAGGTACAGAGATTAAGGGTCCTGTGGCCCGGGAAGCTGCAGAGCGGTTTACTAAGATCGCATCAGTTGCTTCAATTATAGTGTAAGGTGTTGCCATATGAAGATAAAATCAACACAACCAAGAAAACAGAGAAAAGCTCGTTATAATGCAACGTTGCATCAGCGCCAGAAATTGCTGAGCGCTTCCCTGTCACATGAGTTGCGTGCAAAGTATAACAGACGCAACCTGCCTGTCAGGGAAGGAGATACTGTCATGGTCATGCGAGGGGATCACACTGGTACTGAAGGAAAGGTGGAACTGGTAAATTTAAAACACACTACTATTGTTGTGGAAGGTGTAAGTGTACCAAAAGCAGATGGCACTGAAGTACCCAGACCTGTACATCCATCCAATGTAATGATTACCAAGCTTAATCTCAGTGACGAAATGAGAGAACTGACACTATCACGAGGAGGCGAAGAACAGTGAGCAGACATCTTAAAAGAATCGCTTCTCCAAAGAGTTGGCCTGTATCCAAGAAGACAAATATCTGGATCACCAAATCCAATCCAGGACCCCATTCTGGTAAACAAGCACTACCCCTGGGAGTCCTTTTAAGGGATCTCCTGAAACTGGCAGATAATTCGAGGGAAGTCAAACGAATTTTACATGAAGGCAATGTGCTGGTTGATGGTATCGTAAGGAGAGATCATAAATTCCCTGTGGGTGTCTTTGATGTTATCCAGATTCCAAAGCTTGCGATAAGTTACAGGATACTCCTGGACCCTAAAGGCAGGTTAACGGTCAATAAGCTGGATTTGGAAAATCCAAAGAAACCCTGCAAGATACTGAACAAAACCACGGTAAAAGGCGCAAAGGTACAATTGAACCTTCATGATGGAACAAATATCATTGCCAGTAATGACTACAAGTCTAACGATACGGTCATCTTGAATATACCTGATAAAAGTATTCACAAGCATATCAAGTACGAAAATGGTAATAAGGCAGTCATCACAGGGGGTACCCATTCAGGGGAACTTGCCAGTATCACTGATATTAAGAAAGTGCGCAGTAGCAGGCACAACATGGTCTTGCTTACGCGGGATGATGGTACTGATTTCGAGACTATCGAAGATTATGTGTTCGTTGTTGGAACTGATAAACCAGAATTCAATCTGGGAGGTGTTGTCCGTGAGTGAAAGTAATGTAATGAGGACGCCAAGGGTCGATAAACTCACAGTCCATATTGGTGTGGGTGAGAGTGGTGATAACCTCAACAAAGCTGAGGATATCCTCAATACGATTGCCCACCAGCAAGGGGTAAGGACCATGGCCAAGCGAACATTTCTGGCGTTCCATATAAAGAAGCATGAACCTATTGGCTGCAAAGTTACCTTGAGGGGTGAATTGGCAGAGAGTTTCCTGAGGACCAGTCTTGGCATCATTGAGAACCAGTTAAAAGAATCACAATTCGATAAAACCGGCAATTTCAGTTTTGGGATTGAAGAACATACTGACTTCCCTGAAATGAAGTATGACCCCAATATCGGAATTTATGGTATGGATGTAACCGTATCCCTGGTCCGACCCGGGTATCGGGTTAGCAGGCGCAGAATACAAAAACAAAAGGTTCCAAACCGCCATAAGTTAACCAAACAGGATGCCATTGCCTATGTTAAGGATGCATATGGCGTGGAGGTGCTGGCATGAATCAAGATACAGTAGCCCAAAATGAACATAAGTTCGGCCGGGGTGCTAATGAATGCAAGAGATGCGGCCGGAAACAGGGACTTGTAAGGAAATATGGAATATACCTGTGTCGTCAGTGTTTCAGAGAAGTTGCTCCCGACATGGGATTTACTAAGAATTCATGAGGTGAAAAAATATGGTATTATTAGACCCACTGGCAGACGCCCTCTCCACAATGAAGAATGCTGAGAGCACAGGTAAGTCCCACTGCATCATTCATCCTGCCTCCAAATTGATCGGAAATGTACTGAAGGTCATGCAGGATATGGGATATGTGGGACAGTACGAGTTCATTGATGACGGCATGGCCGGTATGATCAAAGTGGAACTTATTGGAAAGATAAACAAATGCGGAGTCATAAAACCCAGATCAGCAGTTGGGTACAGAGACTTTGAGAAATGGGAGAAACGCTACCTCCCGGCAAGTAATTTCGGTGCACTGATACTGACTACACCAAATGGTGTGCAGTCTCAACATGACGCCAGGGCCCAGACGGTTGGCGGCCAGTTGCTTGCATACGTGTATTGAGGTGTGACAGAATGGCAAAGGAGATAAAAAGAGCCGTGGAAATCCCCGGTGAGGTGAAAGTGGTGATGGAGGGCAGTATGTGTACTGTAACAGGTCCAAAAGGCACCATTTCCCGCTCACTCTGGTATCCCGGTATCATTATAGAACTGGTTGATAACCAGATTACGGTGGATTCACCCAATCCGAGGAAAAAACAGCAGGCCATGATCGGTACCATTTCGTCCCACATTAACAATATGGTACGAGGTGTCACTGTTGGATTTTCCTATACTATGAAAATGGTATATTCTCACTTCCCTATCCAGTTGAAAGTTGAGGGTGGTGCCCTGAATATCGGGAATTTCCTTGGCGAGAAAAAGCCGAGGAAGGCCAGGATAATGGGAGAGACAAAGGTGGATGTTAAAGGAGATGAGGTAGTGGTAACCGGTATCAACATTGAAGATGTTGGTCAGACCGCTGCTAATATCCAGCAGGCGACCAAGATAAAGAGATTTGACCCAAGGGTATTCCAGGATGGAATATATGTGGTGGAGAAAGCGAGAGCGTAGGTGATTGTAATGAAAGATGCGATAATCGAAGAATTCACTTCACTCAAAGGGGTCGGCGAATCCAAGGCTAAGGCTCTGTATGAAGCAGGATATACTTCATTTGAGGACCTGAAAAAAGCCACAGTCGAGGAGTTATCTGAAATCAAAGGGATAACGAAGGCACTGGCTGGGCAGATATTGGATGAAGTGTCTCATTTCATAGATGAAGTCAATGCTGAAGAGGAATTGGAAGAAGAAGTTGAGAAAAATACGGAACTTATCCCAACTGCAGAACTTGAGATGGGACCTGAATCAAAGAGGCTTCTCAATGTCAGGAAGAGGCAGAAACTCAAGAAACCACACTTTGTCCAGACTGACCAGCATAAGAAAAAGAAATTAAAGGATACCTGGAGAAAGCCAAGAGGACTGCATAATAAGAAACGGCAATATATCCTTGGCAAAGGTGAGATCGCACGAGTCGGATATGGAAGTCCTGTTGCAGTAAAAGGACTGCATCCGTCAGGCTTTGAGGAAGTACTCTTATCCAGGGCCCAGGACCTTGACAATGTTGATCCGGCCACGCAGGCCGTTCGTATTGCAAGGACCGTAGGACAGCGAAAACGCATAGATATTGTGAAGAAAGCACAGAGCTTGGGACTGAAGATACTCAATCTACCATATCAAGAGGAGGTGCAGTGAAATGTCAGACCTCAAGAACCAGAAGAAAATTGCAGCAAGTGTGCTGAAAGTCGGGGTGAACCGGATCTGGCTCAACCCTGAAGCAGCAGGCGACATTGCTAATGCTATCACCCGTGAAGATATAAGAGGACTTATTTCCAGCGGTGCTGTAAAAGCCAGACCTGTGAAAGGCGTGTCCAGGGGACGTGCCCGGAAGGTAGATGTCAAAAGGGCATACGGACATCGCAAAGGTCACGGTTCAAGAAGTGGCGCCAAAGGCGCACGCAATCCCAGAAAACAGCAATGGATCACGAAGATACGTGCCCTGAGGAAAAAGTTACGTGAACTGAAAACTGACGGTACGCTGGATAAATCGGCTTACTGTACCATGCGCCGCAAGGCAAAAGGTGGCGTGTACAGGAACGTGGCACACATGGAAGCTCATATTGAATCCATTGAACATACGGAGACGTGATGATACATGGCAACAGGACCTAGATACAAAGTAGCATTCAGACGTAGAAGAGAAGGGAGGACCGATTATCATCAGCGGCTCAAATTGTTGGTGTCTAAACAGGCCCGGGTAGTAGCACGCAGGAGCTTGAAACATATGAAGCTCCAGCTGGTAGTACCAAAGCCTGAAGGCGACCGGACTTTAGTTCATGCTGATTCTACCGAACTCGGTAGTTATGGTTATACCGGTCCCACGGGAAATACTCCATCAGCATACCTTACAGGTCTGCTTTTCGGATATAAGGCTCAAAAGGCCGGATATGAGAACGCAGTGCTGGATATGGGACTTCAGGTTTCATCAAAAGGCAGCCGGATATATGCTGCCCTGAAAGGCATTGTGGATTCTGGTCTGGATGTACCCCATAATCCCGAGATATTTCCTGGTGAGCCCAGAATAAGGGGCGAAGAGATAAAGGAATATACCGGGATTGATATCCCTGCCATGTTCGATGAGACCCTGGCAAAGATCAAAAATGAATTTGGGGAGGATTAAACAATGGCATATGGTTATGAAACAGAATGGATTCCCAGGACAAGACTGGGAACGCTGGTTAAAGAAGGCCAGGTTACCTCAATGGAGGAGGCACTGCAATCAGGTCTTCCTATCAGGGAACCACAGATCGTGGATGCACTTCTTCCTGAACTGAAAGAAGAAGTCCTGGACATTAACATGGTCCAGAGAATGACCGACTCTGGTCGGCGAGTAAAGTTCAGAGCCGTAGTGGCTGTAGGTAATGAAGATGGTTTTATCGGTATGGGCCAGGCAAAGGACGCACAGGTCGGGCCTGCAATACGCAAAGCTATTGACATTGCCAAGCTTAATATTTCAGGAGTGAAGCGAGGTTGCGGTTCTTGGGAATGCGTTTGCGGGACTGAGCATACTGTTCCTTTCGAGGTTGAGGGTAAAGTGGGTAGTGTCAAGGTGATATTGAAACCTGCTCCACGTGGCTTAGGACTGGCTGCAGGAAAGACTGCAAAGACGGTTATGCAACTGGCAGGTATCAAGGATGTCTGGACCAGGACCGAGGGTCAGACCAGGACCACCCTGAACTTTGCCAAAGCTACTTACGAAGCGCTGAAAAGAACAGCAGTAATACGTACCAGGGGTGCAAAGTAATGTACACGGTAGTGCGGCTTAGAAGTACGGTAAATACCAGGCCAGAGATAAGGGATACTCTTAAGATGCTCAGGTTGAACAAGGTCAATCATTGTGTTGTCCTGAATGAGAATCCCCAGAACAAAGGCATGATACTGAAGGTTAAGGATTACGTGGCATGGGGCAATATCACCCCGGAAGCTCTGGCCCAGTTAATGCATAAAAGGGGCGAATTGAAGGGCGGTGCACGGTTGACAAACGAGTATGTGAAGGAGAATACATCATTCACTGATATTGATGCCCTGGCACAGGCCATCCATGCAGGTAATGTTTCCGTAAAGGATGTACCGCAGCTTAAACCGCTGTTCAGGCTTCACCCTCCCAGAAAAGGACACAGGGGTATAAAGAAGAGTGTAGCTGAAGGTGGAGTTCTGGGCTATCATGGCGATGATATAAATACTTTACTTCACAAGATGAGGTGATTTACATGAAAAAGAATGTATCCAAATTCAGAGGTTCACGGACATGCGGAGGAGGTACTTCCAAGAACCGGCGTGGCGGTGGCAGCCGTGGAGGTCGTGGCAATGCAGGTGGATGTAAACACCATTTTGTGCGCAACTACCTCAATGGACTTGCTTATGGAAAACACGGGTTCAAACGCCCGCAAAAGATGTTAATCTATACGCCCATAGTGAATGTCGGTGAACTGGACGAACTGGCTGAACAGCTGGTATTAGATGGTCAGGCGCAAAAGGAAGGCGACATGTACCATATTAATCTGGCAGAACTGGACATTGATAAGGTGCTTGGTGGCGGCATGGTAACTAAATCCATAGTGCTGACTGTTTCACAATGCAGCGAGAGGGCAAGGTCCAAATTGGAAGAGGCCGGGGGTAGCGTTGTGGAATATATATCGTCGAAAATGGAACAACTTCCAGAACCAAAAGAACCTTTGGAACTGGCTGATGAATAAAGCGACTGATATGTGAGATCGGAATAGAAAACAATAATGTTAAATTATTGTTTTACTATTCAATTATTCTAATATAACACAGGTGCATCAGATGACCTTCAAGGATACTATCGAACCATTTTTAAAAAAATTGCCTGCAGTATCTAGACCTGAAGGGCATGTGCATTTTAAGAAGAAACTGGGCTGGACTATAGGTATATTGTTACTCTATTTTGCCCTGTCCAATATTCCTCTTTTTGGCATGTCCTCAGAATCCATAGATTTGTTTGAACAATACAGGGCATTCTTTGCCGGGGCTTCGGGCTCGCTTATGCTCTTGGGTATAGGTCCGATCGTTACTGCTTCTATCGTGTTGCAGTTGCTGGTTGGTGCGGATGTTATCAAGATGGACCTGAGTGATCCGCAGGACCAGGCTATCTTCCAGGGCGCCCAGAAGTTGCTGGTGTTTGTTATGATAGTGCTGGAATCTTTGCCCCAGATACTTGGCGGGTATATCCGTCCGGATATCGGTCTGGCAACGATGTTTTCAGCGGATTTCAACCTTTCATCGGCAGGCGGGATGAACCTGGTGGTCTTCATAATCTTTATCCAGATCTTCATTGGCGGTACCCTGGTGCTGTTTATGGATGAAGTAGTATCCAAATGGGGTATCGGTTCAGGCGTCGGCCTGTTCATTGTTGCAGGTGTGGCCCAGCAGATCGTCACGGGTCTTTTCAGTATTACCAGACCTGGTGGGTCTGGCAGCGCTCCTGTGGGGCTGCTGCCAAAATGGTTGTTTTTCACTACTGATGTGGGATTGGGTAACTTACTGGCAGACAATGCGTTCCAGAACGTGTTCATTGAAGGCGGTATACTGGCATTGTTCAGTACAATATTGATATTCCTCATGGTAGTGTACGTTGAATCAACCCGTATCGAGATTCCATTGGCGCATAGTGCAGTGAGAGGTGCAAGAGGCCGGTTTCCTGTCAAGCTCATATATGCCAGTGTACTTCCCATGATCCTGGTCAGAGCATTGCAGGCCAATATCCAGATGATAGGTCTGCTGCTGTTCAATAAGGGAATTACCATATTTGGCGAGTTCAGGGGTAGCACTGCAACCAGCGGACTCATGTATTACTTATCACCGCTAAACAGTCCAAGGGACTGGATACCCAGTCTGGTGAGCCAGAATTTTGCAGACCTCAATACCCAGTATGCCAATACCACAGGATTCTCTCCTGTGGATGTGCCTGCTACCTGGCAGATAGGCGTGCATGTGCTGGCAGATGCTGCAATGTTGATCATTGGTGGAATCATATTTGCCCTGTTCTGGGTGGAGACCACTGGTATGAACGCTAAAAATACCGCAAGCAAGATACATAATTCAGGTATGCAGATACCAGGATTCCGCCGCAACGTAGATAGTATCGAACGGGTTATGAACCGTTATATCCCAAGAGTTACCATTATCGGTGGTGCATTTATCGGTTTATTGACACTGGTGGCAAGCCTGTTGGGCACGCTGGGAGGCGCAGGTGGTACCGGGCTGTTGCTGGCTGTGAGTATCGTGTACAGGTTGTATGAAGACCTGGCATCGGAACAGATGATGGAAATGCATCCGATGATGAGACAATTCCTGGGAGGTACCTGAAACAATGGTCAATCTTGTATTGCTGGGTGCGCCTGGGGCAGGAAAGGGCACCCAGGCAATGAAGATATCCCAGCTGTACAATATACCGCATATATCCACCGGAGATATTTTGCGGAACAATATTGAACGAGGTACCAAACTTGGCCTTCAGGCAAAGGAATTCATGGACCGCGGAGAACTGGTACCAGACAGTCTACTGATAGGGATCATCGAGGACAGGTTATCCGAACCTGATACAGATAATGGATTCCTGCTCGATGGTTACCCACGGACCATTCCACAGGCTCAGGCATTGGGAGATATCATGAACCATATGGAAAAGGAGCTGGATGCGGTGATCGATATTGAAGTACCTGATGGGGTCCTGGTAAAAAGACTGGCAGGCAGAAGGATGTGTCGATGTGGTGCCAGTTATCACGTTATTTTTAACCCACCTGAATTGGACGGGAAATGTGACCTTTGTGGGGGGGAACTGTACCAGAGGGATGATGATGCCGAGGATGCGGTAAAGACCCGGTTGTTTTCTTATTATGGCCTGACCTACCCCTTAATTGATTATTATAATGAGAAAGGATTATTAAAGTCCGTGAGTGGCAACGGAAATGTGGATGATATATTTAATGAGATTAATAGCGTAATAGAACTGATTTTGTAACAGGATTTAGATATGTCAAATATGAACTGGAAACAAATACTGGATAGAGCCGCACTGACGCTTGGTTTTGGAATGATGTTCGGAATCATCATATTAGGGGAAGGTTTCAGGATACAGGTAGGGCACGCGGTTGAAATTATGCTTGGACCCCTGCCAGAGATGCTGCCTTTCCACATTATGCTGTTCGTCATGGCTGCAATTACCGGCCTGTATGCTTCACTTATACAGAAATATACTATGGACTGGGAACTGATGCGTCGGGTACAGGACCAGATGAAGCGTTTCCAGCAGGAATTCAGGGAGGCCCAGGTGGCAGATAATCAGGCTAAACTGAAGAAACTCGAAGCACAGCGGTCCGTCATGATGGAAGACCAGATGAAGATGAGCAAACAGCAGTTCAAGCCCATGGCATATATCAGTATTATCTCGCTGCCCCTGTTCATGTGGGCGTACCTGTTCATTAGCCAGCATCCGAATCCCACGTTGGTCTTCCCCTTTTGGGGTGAGAAGATACTGACCGGATTTGCACTTGGTCCTATCCAGTACTGGATATACTGGTACTTTATTTGCAGTATGCCTGTAAGCCAGATAATACGTAAGAGCCTGAATATAGGCGGCGTTTAAACATGATAATTACGATCAGCGGCCCTCCGGGCAGTGGTAAGAGTACTCTGTCAAATACCATTGCTGAGCATTTTAATCTCAATCTTGTGTCATCGGGCGATCTGTTTCGTGCTATGGCAAAAGAGCGTGGTGTAAGCCTTGAGGAGTTCGGGCATATTGCTGAAGTAGACCCTGCCATTGATAATGAGATTGACAGGCGTCAGGTAGAAATGTCGAAAACAGGCGGAAATTATCTTTTCGAAGGCAGATTGTCGGGAATGTTAAATGATGCAGACCTGAAGATCATGCTTAAGACCGATGTTAATGTCAGAGCACGGCGGATTGCAGACCGTGAAGATATTTCTATAGTTCAGGCCCTGCATGAGACCGTTGAGCGGCAGGAAAGCGAGGCTAAGCGGTATAAGGAATATTATGATATTGATATAAGCGACCTGATACCTTATGACCTCGTGCTGGAATCAAGTGTCTGGGACAAAGAAGCAACAGCAATAGTGGCAATTACTGCGATAGAATCTATGAAAAAGAAGGAGTTGAGGGGGTAAATGGAATATCGACTGCCTGCTGATATCGAGCGGGAATTGAAGGAGAAGGTGGAGGAAACCACTGACCCTGAACATGGATTCCTGCCAAATAAGCGCCCTATAAAGGAACATATCAATAACGGGGTCATTAACCTGGATAAACCATCAGGTCCCACCAGCCATGAAGTAGTATCGTGGGTGAAAAAGATACTGGACCTGCCCAGGGCAGGACATGGCGGAACACTGGACCCTAAAGTTACGGGACTGCTCCCTGTAATGCTTGGTGATGCCACAAAGTCGGTGGGTGCCTTGATGAGTGCAGGTAAAGAATATATATGTTTAATGAAATTACACTCCACCGTAAAAAAGACCGCCCTCATGAAGGTTGTCCAGGAATTTACCGGTCCTATCTACCAGAAACCTCCTATCAAATCAGCAGTAAAGCGCGAGGTCAGGATACGTACTATCTATTATCTTGAGATACTGGAGATCGAAGGTACCAATGTGCTGATGCGCGTTGGCTGCGAGTCCGGCACGTATATCAGGAAATTGTGTCATGATATGGGTGCGGCATTGGGTACCGGTGCTCACATGCAGGAGTTGCGGCGTACCCGCAGCGGACCGTTCAGGGAAGACGACAGCACGATAACGCTGTTCGACCTGAAGGATGCGATGGTGATATACCAGGAGTCCGGGGACGAGAGCGAATTGCGCCGGGTTATAATGCCGAAGGAAATGGGTCTTGTGCATCTTCCCCGTATGATAATACGGGATAGTGCTGTGGACGCCATCTGCCACGGGGCCAGTTTGGCCGCGCCTGGTGTGGTGAAGATCGATACCGGTATTGATCCCGGTGACAGGGTACTGGTCTTGAGCATAAAGGGTGAGGCAGTGGCGCTGGCAGATGCCCTGCTGGACACGGATGCTGTGTTGGAGGCCCAAACGGGTATGGTGGCTGACACCAAACGGGTACTGATGCTTGAAGGTACCTATCCAAAGGGCTGGACAGCGAAGACAGAAAACAGAGATAAGGCTGACTGAAGAACTGTCAGTCAAATGCAACATACGACACCAAAATGCCGAGGTAGTCTAGCGGTAGGGCGCAAGCCTGGAAAGCTTGTGGGGCTTAGCCCCTCGGGAGTTCGAATCTCCCCCTCGGCGTCTAATTATTTATCTGTTATCGTTATATTTTATATAACGAAACGTTTTTAAATATATAACGATATGTACAATTTATATGTACGATTTGAGCCATGTATTCACGAAATCAAATCTTAAGATCCTCAGACTTTTAAAAAAGGAAGAGGGGTTATATATCAGGGAGATTGCAGAAATACTTGCAATATCGCCTTTTTCTGTCCATAATTCGTTCAAGTTATTTAAAAAATTGGGATTTTTCGAGGAAAAGAAAGTCAAAAACAGGAAAACAATCTATCTGGTCAGGGATAATCCTATACTTAAAAAAATATTTTCGTTGATAAATATTTCAGACTTGTCAGGGAATGAAAGCTTTAAAAAGCTGAAAAAATCAGGAAAAGTGGGGGTTTACGGTAGTTTTGCATCGGGAGAGGATACTAAAGAGAGCGACATTGATCTATGGTTCTATAAGCAGGAAAATGTTTCAAATATTGAACTAAGAGAAATCACCAGGGAGATTGAGAAAGACTTTGGGATGGAAGTAAAACTCCTGGTTTTACATGATTCAAAGATAAAGGATATCATGGAAAATGACCCTGAATTTTTTTACCGGTTGAAATTGAGTTCAATAGCGGTAAATGGTGATGTGTTTGGCTGAAATTGAAAGATGTTTCAATAAGGGGTTATTGCAAAAGCGCGGTCAGAGTATCGATTTGGCCAGAAAGAGTATAAAGCAGGCTGATATATTTCTCAAGGATGCAGGGAAATTAATTGATTCGGACATGACCCGAATGGGTGTACTTGCTCTGTATAATGCGTATTTTCATGCAGCAAGGGCATTACTTTTTAAAGATGGAATAAAAGAGAGAAGTCATTTTTGTGTGGCAAGGTATGTGGAATCGGAGTATGTTTTGAAAAATAGGCTTGATAAGAAGTTTGTTTTATTTCTCGATTTTTTGCGGGATATGAGACACACTACCCAGTATTCTTTGGATTTTGTAGAGGTTGATGAGGATTTGAATATTATCTATTCCACTTGCCTTGAGTTCATTGGAGAAATGGAAAAACTCATCGAATGATTGTAATTGTAGTTATGGTGTTCTTATATGCATTGGAAAAACGGTGAGGTAGTCAAGCGGTAGGGCTTGGTTCCACCGGGAGTTCGAATCCCCAGTGATGCCCACAGGATTCGTCCCGGCAGCCGGCACCTACCAGGGGACGTGGGTATGGGGCTACAAGGATGTCAATGGGCAAACCGCTACCTCTTACATCGGACCGGTGATCCTTGCCACACGCGGCACTCCGACCACGGTGACGTACATCAATAACCTGGGCTCTATGCCTACCAATGTTCAGGCCTGGGATACCTCCACAGACCGGACGCTGCACTGGGCCGACCCGCCTGGCCAGGGTCACCAGATGACAAATTATACCGGTCCTTCAAGGTCCTGTCAAGCCACCGGTAACGTACGAGCGGGGCTGGAAGGACACTGTGATCATGTACCCGGGTGAAGTGACACGAATCATGGTGAGGTGGGCGCCGACTGATATCCCAGTTGGTGGCGTAGCAGGCAATCCTGCAACACTGCATTTCCCCTTCGATCCCAATGGCGGCCACGGTTACGTATGGCACTGTCACATTATCGACCACGAGGACAATGAGATGATGCGACTTGATAGTGTAGTTTTGAATCCTGCAGCTCCCGCGCCTGATTCAAGACCATTGCAAAAAGGGATTAACTACGAGGAAACCATAAAATATCGAGAGGGTGTTCCCCTCTCACTTATGTTATTCTGAACATTATAAATATAATAATATATTCAAAATACACCTGAAAAAAAATGGTACCTAAAAGTTATTATATAATTGTGACTTTGAAAATGACCTTTAACTTTGTGTCTATAGTAACAGTCATACAGTATTTTATCAAGAATTTTTCCAGCACTAAAACCGGTGATTACCATGATCTTTTGATTTAGTGTGAATAGAAAGTATTATTATAATGAATAAGAATACAATTTATTGGAGTAAAACTATGACTGAAGTAACTGTTAGTGAAATTAGAAGAACTGTTGCTACATCTTTGGGGACCGCTTTTGGAATTGTAATCGGTATGATCTGGACCCAGGTCGTACTTTCAGCTTTTGCCACCGGTGGAATACCTTTAACTGCAGTTGGGGGAACATGGACTCAATGGAGCTATTTTGTGATTACTGCTGTCGTTGTAACATTATTATGTGTTATTGCGATCATAATGCTGGGGAGATGGGGAGGAAAACAATAATAGTCTTTTAAAATTAGTATGGGTAACATCATTATTCAAGAGATATTGTCTCACCTGGGATTAGATTGCATGATTTAATGGAAAGGATTTACAGGATTGAAAAGCGGGTCCCCCCATCCTGTAATTACTACCATTACCCGACCGTTTAGAAATGCTTTTATTTTGTTATAATTAGTGTGAATGCCTGGGACCTGAGTTTATAAGAAACTCAATATTTTTATAACATATTTTTTATATTATTTAAATAATCAGACTCTTGTTACTGTTTTTTATATTAGCACATAATTTTTGCCATTCAAATTTCATGAGACCTAACAAATTTTAATTAAAAAACAATAATTATAGATTGAATAATTGGCAAATTATATATGGTATAAAGACCTAACTAATATTTATGGTACACTTACATAAAAAGAAAATCAAGGGGCATGAATATTACTACCTTAGAGAGACCCGATGGATAGATGGTAAATCCAAAGTGGTATGGCAAAAATATCTTGGCAACTTAGAAAAAATCAAAGAAGTATTTGAACGGGACCAAGAGCTTCCCCCTATGAAAGTCAGCTCTTTTGAATATGGTAAAACGGCTGCATTTTTAAAAATTAGTGATGAATTGGGATTCGTCGATAGCGTAAATCGAAACGTGACTAAAAAGAAAATAAATGGATTGAGTGTAGGAGAGTATATGCTTTTGATTATTCTTGGCAGAAGCAATGGTCCTTTGAGTAAAGAGTCTACTGCAAGATGGTTTGATGAATCTTTTTTAAATTATCGGTGGGAATTTCCACATAAATTGAACAGCCAGAACTTCCTCAATAACATGGATTTCATCACCGAAGAATCAATGCGACAAATCGAAGAAGACCTGACAATAAAAATGATTCAAAACGGAATCAAGCCAACAACCCTTTTTTGGGATACTACGAATGTATTCACATACATAGAGAATGGCGAAACACTCCCTCAAAAAGGACAAAGTAAAGAAAAACGATTTGATAAAAACTTAGTTAACTTTGGAATCGCAGTAAGTGAGGAGAATATCCCTCTGATGCATGAAACAAATGCAGGCAATACTCAGGACGCGAAACTATTTCCCCAGATCATTGATAAACTTATTACAAGATTGAAGAAATTGGATATAGATACGCATGACATAACGCTTGTCTTTGATAAGGGGAATAATTCAGAAGGCAATATAAACAAAATTCTTGAGGACATGCACGTTATAGGATCTGCAAAACGTAATCAAGTCAAGACATTGTTGGAAATACCAATATCAGAATACATTCCCCTTTATACGAATTCAAATACGAATGAGATAATTGGTTACAGGTCAAAGCATGAGCTATTCGGACAAGAATATACTGTCGTAATCACATATAATTCAAAAAATCAGAAGAGAAAGGATATAAAATACAGGGAAAAGAAACAGAAGGTTATTGAACAACTTGAATCTTTGAAGGAAAAATCTGAAAGGAAGCATGGGAAGGGCCGAAAGATTACTAAGAAAGGTTTGTGCGCTAATGCTAACAAGATTATTCCAGGCGATCTGACAACCATTTTCAAGTATGAAATTCATGATGATGAATGCCTATCTTTTGAATACTGGGTGGATGAGGTGGCAGAAACGGAATTAATAAACAGTTTCGGCAAAATTGCAATATTCACAGATATTCACGAATTGAATTCTGCGGATATTGCAAAAACGTATTTTGGTAAGAATATTGTTGAAGATGATTTTAAATTTTTAAAAGATAAACTGCTTGTCCCCGTCCCTCCAATTTATATCAGAAAGGACAATAGAATTAGAGTTCATGTGTTTCTTTGCGTTATGGGGATGCTATTCTACAGGTACATCGCAATGAAGGTAAAAAATTTTGGACTTAGTATAAAAGAACTGGACCATGAGCTTGAAAGAATAAGGGTGGCTTTTGTAAAAGCTGGTTCAACTAAAATTAATCTCATAGTTGAAGAAATGAACACAACCCAGGCAAAGCTGTTTTCTGTTTTAGAATTGAGCGATTTTTTGGCCTGACTTAATTAATTTTTGTTAGGTACCATGGCAATGCAAGAGGCCACTCTTTATTTTTGAATTATCTTTTAAACTCAGGTGGGAGGCGATGTATTTGCCAATAACAAGAAATAATTTCAAAGTATTTGCACTATTAGGCATATTCATTATAGGCGCGATCTTAATAAGCGGCTGTACAGATGAAACAACGAGTATAGACGTTGATGATACACATCTGGAAGACTTACCTGATGAAGGCGAACCTACAGAAGATGTAACGGAACATCACTGGGGATATGAAGGTGAAGGGGGACCGGAACATTGGGCTGAACTGGGAAACCCCGATTGTTCAGGCAATGAACAATCGCCTATTGATATACCTGCAGGAACGTTACTTCACAACACTGACATCTCATTTAACTACCATCCATCTGCTCTTAATATCGTTAACAATGGACATTCCATCGAAGTGGAATATGATGAAGGCAGTTCTATAGAGGTTGAGAACAATACTTATCAATTGCTGCAGTTACATTTCCACTCACTCAGTGAGAATACGATCATGGGAGAGTACTCTGATATGGAGATGCATTTGGTGCACCAGAGCAATGTAGGTGAGTATGCAGTGGTAGGTGTTATGATGGAAGCAGGCAGTAAAAACAATGCATATGCACCAATATGGGAAAACATGCCTGCCGAGGTGGGAGACATTGAAACCATACGCGGTGTGAATGTTATTGCAGTTACTATGCTTCCTGAAAATCGAACATATTATAGATTTGACGGCTTATTCACAACACCGCCATGCACCGAAGGCGTTAAATGGTTCCTGATGAGTAATCCTGTTGAGCTTTCACCTGAACAGATAGATGCTTTCAGAGAAATCTACTCTCATAATTACCGACCTGTTCAACCCTTTAACGACCGTGAATTTTACTGATATCATTAAATAACGATATCAACAGAACAGAAAATGGGGGCTGATCGTCCCCTTCTTTTTTTTAAAAAAATAAATGTTAAAGGCAGCCGTTCATTCCGGCTGCCAAAATGTACACTCAGAAATCTGTCATGACCCTGTACTGGTCGACCTCAGCCTTTTGCATGTCTTCCAGGAACATCTCTGCAGCCTGGCGCACGTCTTTGGCTTTGGTAATGGCCCTGCCCACTACTATGATATCAGCCCCGGCAGCCGTGGCATCGCTTACTTTTGCTGAGCCCTTTTCCAGCTTGCCTATGCCGCCTGCCACAGCAACCAGAAGCTTTGGATGGATCTTCTTCATATCAGGGATACTGCCCCATGCGTATGCACTGTCCTCAGCATCAATGGCCCTGTGCAGTTCAATGATATCCGGCTTCACGCTCAGGTCCTTCAACACCTTGACCGGGTCAGATACATTGAGCATGTCAATACATGCATAGATACCGGTCTTCTTTGCTTCCTTGATGGCTTTCTCAATAGTAGAGAGCGGTGCCAGTCCTGAAATAACAATAGCATCGGCAGTAGCATCAGCTACCATCCTGGCCTCAAGGTTGCCAGTATCCAGTGTCTTCAGGTCAGCTACGATGAATGCATTGGGTCGCGCTTCGCGTATCTTTGACACCACATCAAGGCCGTAGCGCTTGATAAGGGGCGTACCCGCCTCTATTATAAGGTGGTCACTCTGTGGCAACTGTTTCAAGACCTTCTTGACAAAATCGAGATCCGGGATATCGATGGCGACCTGCAGGTATGGTGGGTCCCATAACCTGGTAACATTGAATCCCATGATCGGGTGCATGGTCCTGTCCTTTTCATGAAGAACGGTATCAACATCAGGGAAGCCTTCCATGGCTCTTTGCACTGCCAGTTTAGTGGCACCATAGTTGTACCGGTATATCTTACTATAATCCTCAGCCTGTGGGTGAATGAATACGCTGGCAATAATAACCAGGTCCTCAGCCTGTTCCTTTGGTATGATACCTTCATCCATGGCATCAGCCACTGCCCGTGCAACAGCACTCTGGGCCGGCCCGAATATCTTGGCAGCACCTTCCATATTATGTACTGTCACCTTGGGTACAATGAGCGTTGCCGGCTTTGCCAGAAGGTTTGGCCGTATCACTGAAAGCAGGGGCGTGTGTCCTGCAGACAACTGGGTGAACCCGGTTGCAAAAGCCTGTCCTGCTGGCCCGTTTTTATCTCCTATGATAATATCAACATGTGCGAGTTCTGGTTCCTCGCCAATAAGCGCTTCTCCAATTAATAACAATAAATTACACCTCGAATGGGTAGTAACGATAAAACAGTATTTAAGGATACCGAGAAACTTGCCCGGTATTTTTATTTTAGCCCTGGAAAACTTAATAGTCCACATCAACTCTCTATCCCCTATGCTCAATACCGCAACAGACCGGTCCGCAATAAATCGCACCAGGATTATGTCAATCCTGACAGCCGGGCTTTGTATCGTTTTTATGGCCGTGCTGTCCCTTATTCCCATGCTGCCCGAAGTCTCTGGCGAACTGGGTGTGAGTAAACCTTTTATGGGGATTATCATGGGTTCGTTCATGATCTTCATGGCTATCCCCCAGGTCCCTATCGGTGTACTCTCGGACAAATACGGACGCCGTCTTTTTGTCACCGCTGGCATTCTGGTATTCAGTTGCGGTCTGCTTGTCTTCGGTACTGCCAATTCCGGGATACAATTACTGGTTGCTCGTTCCATATCCGGCCTTGGTGTTGCCATGTTCTTTCCCACCGCCTATACCATAGTGAACGACATTTATCCCATCAGGGAGAGAGGAAAAGGACTTGGCATCATTAGCATGGCGGTGGGCCTGGGTACCGTCGGAGGCTACATAGTAGGAGGAGTGGTTGGTGGGCTGTTCGGATGGCGGACCGTATTCTTGTCTATGGCAGGAACATCATTATTGCTGGCATTGGTTACCTTTATCTGGCTGACCGAGACCAGTCCCCGCATCATGCGCAGCGATTTCGGTGTAAGGAATATTCTGGTGGCCACATTGTTGATGTTCAAAGACACAACCCTGTTGATGGCAGGGTTTGTCAGCATGATGTGCGGGATATCGGTTATCGGAGCATCCTATGTGCTCCCCTTCTTTGCTACCGGCACTGTTACACCTGTCCAGATGGGATTCATATTCATTCCTTATGCCATTACCAGCAGTTTTGGTGCGTTCCTTACTGGCTTTCTGAGTGACAGGATAGGACGAAAGCCCCCGCTGGTTATCATGATATTACTGGGGAGTATCGCGCTTTTACTTCTTTCGCATGTAAACCTCACTCCAATGGCCATTGCCATTAATTTCGGGTTAGTAGGACTGTGCCTTGGACCTGTGGTCACCCTGTCCACTGCCATCCTGGCAGACCAGGTAATGAAAAAAGATGTACGCGCTCTCGGGACTGCAATCGGTGCCTTTAACATGATACGCTGGCTGGGGGCTGCAACCGGACCTCTGGTTGCCGGTCTTATCCTTGAACTCGCTGATGCCAGGACCAGTTTTTTCGTACTGGGTATACTAACCCTGTGCGCTACCTTCATTTCGCTTTTCCTGAAGGAGACTCTGGAATAGATTCTGTTTCAACCACTCCGTTTTAACGACCACCATCCACAAAGTATTTATACTAAATACACTAACTAAGGGTTAGTAACATGTGGGTACTAACCGTATGTTACTAACATTATGTTAACATTGAATGAACATCAGGATGGACAGGTCTATGGAATCGACTCAACTGCTAGACATACTGGGAAACAAGAACCGCAGGAGAATACTCCAGTTACTTGCCTCCAGGCCCTGCTACGTCGGCGAAATTACCGAACGTATCGGACTTGGGGCCAAAGCGGTCCTGGGACATCTGGATATGCTTGAGCAGACCGGCATGATCCGTGCAGACACGAACGAAAGGCGGCGGAAATATTACCAGATAACAGAAAATCTGAAACTGGAAGTGTTTTTGTCTCCTTACTCCTATACAGTAGAAACAAGTACGGTCTACCAACATCCTTCGGGGAATGGAACAGAGGAACCATTCCCTGGCAGGGCAGGTGATGCAAAGGCCGTTGATGCGCTTAAAAACCTGAACCGCAAACTCTTTGAACTGGAATCGAGAAGGCGGGGATTGGCAGAGCAACAGCGTAACATCGAAGGCGAGATGACCGACGTCATGGCACAATGCATCGATTTGCTCCATAATGTGGCACAAAACTATCTGGAAGCCGATATATTGATGACAGTAATAAGGGAACCACAGAACAGGCGCTCCCTGTCCATGAACATGGGACTTCCTGAATACTTCATCGAATTACATATCCAGTCATTGGTAGAGCGTGGTATTATGAATGAACGGCACATAAACAACAGACAATTGTTAACGTTGATAGATGGATGAACAGAACAGATAATATGGATAATGGAAATATCACTATAAACTACATTACAATCATTGAAAAAAGGAGATATTACAAATGGCCAAAGAATTAACTCTGAGGGTCGCAGAATCCCATCACAGGGATGTTGGGCGTGATATCGCCCGTATCGAGCGTGAAAAGATGGAAGAGCTCGAACTGGTAAGCGGCGACTATATAGAGATCAATGGTAAGGACACCACCTATGCTATTGTATGGCCTGCTTACCCTGAGGACAGGGGTAAGGAGCTGTTAAGGATTGATGGCAATATCAGGAATAACGCCAGGGTAAGCCTGGACGATAAGGTAATGATCAAAAAGGCAGAGGCTAAGGAAGCAAAGAGGATAACCCTTGCCCCGACACAGGCCGTCAGGATGGTGGGAGGAGCACAATACATCCACAGGCTGCTGGAAGGCCGGCCTATCAAGAAAGGACAGCAGATAAGGATAGAGACAGTCAGCAACCCGCTGAACTTCGTTGTAATGACCACACAGCCAACTGGTCCGGTGTTCGTGGGTAAGAGCACGACCATCCACCTCAAGGAAGAGGTTGTTAACCAGAGCGAACTTATTGGTGCACCCCATACCACCTATGAAGATATCGGAGGTTTGAAACGCGAAATAGAACTTGTCAGGGAGATGATAGAACTTCCGTTGCGACATCCGGAACTGTTCCAGAAACTGGGAATTGACCCGCCAAAGGGCGTATTGCTCCACGGGCCGCCAGGAACGGGCAAGACCCTTATAGCCAAGGCAGTAGCGAACGAGACCGACGCAAATTTCGTATCCATCAGTGGTCCTGAGATTGTGTCCAAGTATTACGGTGAAAGTGAAAAGCACCTCAGGGACATCTTTGACGAAGCTGAAAAGAACGCACCTACTATCATATTCATAGATGAGATCGATAGTATCGCACCCAAGCGGGGCGAGGTTACCGGTGAAGTAGAGCGCAGGGTGGTTGCCCAGCTGCTCAGCCTGATGGATGGACTGAAGACCAGGGGCGAGGTCATCGTGATCGCAGCTACGAACAGGCCAAATTCCATTGATGAGGCACTGCGCCGGGGCGGCAGGTTCGACCGTGAGATAGAGATAGGTATCCCGGATGTGAATGGCAGACTGGAGATCCTCCAGGTGCATACACGCGGTATGCCGCTCACAGCCCAACTCAGAGGTGAGGGGCAGGATGACGGGAAATTGAAGATGATAGCTGACCGGACCCACGGATTTGTGGGCGCAGACCTGTCTTCGCTGTGCAAGGAAGCAGCCATGCATGCATTGCGCAAGTTCCTCCCCGAGATAAATATTGATGAGGAAATACCCGATGAAGTGCTGGACAAACTGATCGTTACCACCACTGACTTTGAAGATGCATTGAAGAACATTGAACCTTCGGCATTGAGGGAGGTATTCTTTGAAGTGCCACAGGTGAAATGGGACGATATCGGGGGACAGGAAGATGTCAAGAAAGGATTGATCGAGGCAGTCGAATGGCCGCTGAAGTATCCGGAAGCCTTCGAAGCTATCAGGACCAAACCGCCAAAAGGTATTCTGCTCTTTGGCCCCCCAGGGACGGGTAAGACAATGCTGGCCAAGGCGATAGCAAACGAGAGTGAGGCAAACTTCATCAGTATCAAGGGCCCCGAGCTTTTGAGCAAGTATGTTGGTGAGAGCGAAAAGGCAGTGCGTGAAGTGTTCAGGAAGGCCAGGCAGGCCAGCCCGACCATCATCTTCTTTGATGAACTGGACAGCATTGCACCCACCAGACATACCGGGAATGATAGTCATGTGACCGAGCGGGTTATCAGCCAGATACTCACAGAAATGGACGGTATGGAAGAGTTAAAGGACGTACTGGTGATTGCCGCGACAAACCGGCCTGATATGGTGGACGCTGCATTGCTGAGGCCCGGACGGCTGGACCGGCTCATCTATATCATGCCACCGGATAACGAAGCAAGAAAAGCCATATTCAAGTTACATATGAAGGATAAAGCCGTGAGGGACGTTGACCTGAACGAACTGGCAAGAATGACTGACGGATACGTGGGTGCTGATATAGAAGCAATATGCCGTGAGGCATCCATCGTAGCATTACGTGAGATGATCAAACCGGGTTTAACAAGGGAAGAGGTAAAAGAACGTTCTAAATCCATAACTATAGATATGGGACATTTTGACCAGGCATTGGCCAGGGTTAAACCTACAACATCAAGGAACAAACTTCAGGACTATTCGAAAATAGCCCAGGAATTTGCCAGGTATGCCGCTGTAGGTGCAAAAGGTGAAGCTGAAGAGAAACTTGGAATATATGCATGAGAATACAGATTAGATGAATGAGGTGAATAAAAATGCGAAACAGACGAAGAAGGGACATGTATGAAGATATATTTGAAGACATGTTTGAAGAGATGAATGAGGTAATTGTGAATATGCTGAATTCCAGGCTGGACGCGGGTGAAAGTGCAAATGGGGAACCTATGGTGTGGGGTTTTTCCATGACCCAAAGAGGTGACGGTCCCCCTGAGATAAGGGAATTCGGGAATGTTGACCTGCGATCTGCATTCGGATTGCCGGAAGAGGCAGTGGTCCGTCCCCAGCAGATTGAGGAGGGGATAAGAAAGCCTCTTATCGATATCATGGAAGCTGAAGAGTCACTTCACGTTGTGGTTGAGATGCCGGGTGTTTCCAAGGAGGATATTACCCTTGATTCCAACGGGACAACCCTGGATATCAAGGCACTGACCGAGGACAGGAAATATTTTGAGCACGTGGAACTGCCAGCCAAGGTAGTACCGGATTCGGCAGAGGCCACTTATAAAAATGGCGTGCTTGAAGTGATTTTCCAGTACGACAGGTCTGATAAGAAATCTATCAAGGTAAATTAGACTTTGATACAATTGAGCGCCGGTTATATATGCATTTACCGGCGCAGGTTTTCTTTTTCTATTCTATTATCATCTCACGATACATCCTTATATCCACATACATCATACCATACAGCATGACAAGTTACAAGAGGATATCACAGGATGTAATACGAAAAGCCGATGTCCTCCTCGAGGTCGTTGATGCCCGGTTTCCCGACGAGACCCGAAACAGCGAAGTCGAGCGTGATATTGCACGTGCGAAGAAGCCGTTTATAATAGTTATCAATAAATGCGACCTCGTGTCAAAGGAAAAACTTGAGAGAACCAAATCCCGCCTGTCAAAAATCGCACCTACGGTATTTATTTCCAGTAAAGACAGGTACGGGACCACAATGTTGCGGCATAAGATACTTGAAATCGCCAACATAAAAGGACGCGAAATACTGGTCGGTTCCGTTGGCTATCCCAATACCGGAAAATCATCGGTTGTCAATGCCGTGACAGGGAAACACAGTGCTGGCACGTCACCCATCTCCGGCCATACAAAAGGAGTGCAGCATATTAAAGCGGGTTCACGAATCAAGTTCATTGATACACCGGGAGTGATTCCTTTTGACGAGAACGATGAATATATCCAGGGTATGCTTGCAGTAAAAGATTCAACCCACCTGAAGGACCCGATCGGTGTTGCTTTAAAGATAATAGAGAAACTGTGCGATGAAAATAAACCTTCCCTGGAATCTTTCTATCATATCACAATAGAGGAAGAGAATTCTTATGAGGTGCTTGAACTGATTGGCAGAGAGAGTAACTTTTTAAAGAAGAAGGGTGAGGTTGATGAGACAAGGGCTGCTGTCAAGATAATCATTGACTGGCAAAAAGGGCAGCTTATGGTATAAACGGCTTTGGATATCGGCTTATTATGCAACAGGTGCGTGGATTTCCTTTACTCTTCCGACCTGGCCGTCTTCTAACTGGACCTTTATTCCATGAGGATGAAAGGCAGAATTGGTCAGTATCCTCTTTACCATACCCTGGGTCATTTTTCCGCTCTTCTGGTCCTGTTTAAGAACAATTCCTACGCTTGATCCCGGTTTTATGTTTTTCCTGGTATTGCCTTCATTCATGGTGGAATGTGGGTCTATGGGTATTTAAGTATATACATCCATAATAAATTGAGATTTGAAGATATCATGGAGGCAAAAGCAAAATGGTATTTTGAAAGCATCTAACGATGCACATATTAAAGTATATGCCTTTGATTTGAAAAACAGTGCATATTTGCTCTGTGTCTTAATTTTTGACCGCCGTTATTGCCTCAAAGCAGCTTCATAACTTTTCCTGATGAACGGCAATAGTTCATGAAGATCACCACTCTTTTCCATCGGCAACCGCACCCACGTCTGTATTATCTTGTTCCCTGCAACAAGCGGCGCACTTTGGTATTTGCCGGATAGTTCATCCCTGTCGTGCGGGTCCAGCTTGGTAATGACAATACCTTTTGTCACCAGCAGGCAAAACATTTTGCCGCCTGCTAAAAAACAGGGTGACCCGAACATCTTTTTGGTGCTGACTGCCTCCCACTCCAGCAAGACCTCCTCAATAGCCAATCTGAGGCCCTTCATTACATCTTCTGAATAATGCTTCATGGTATCACCGAACAGGTAATTCCCGGTCTCAAGTGAACAGTAAATTCAGACACTTCATCTGGTACGAATTTTCATTTGATATTGAATTTAACCCCTATCTTGAACAACCTGAGTGTAGGCAGGTCGATCAATGGACATCCGGTGCGTGTCTCAATCTCCTCAAGTATCTGGCCGAGCCGTTCTTTCGTGGGAGCCGAGACCGTGAACCAAATATTATATTCAGCCGGCCGGAGATAATTATGCGACACTTCACCATAACTGCTGATAATGTTCGCCACTTCATCGATCCGCTCTTCAGGTGCCTTTACCGCAGCAAGGGTACTTTCCCCTCCGGTATTTTTCACATTCAGGATAGGTCCGATCCTGCGGATAGCACCTTCCTTGATAAGCCGTTTGATCCTGTTGATAACTTCATCTTCATTAGAACCAAGATTTTCTGCCATTTCCCGAAACGGTTGTTCTGTAAGCGGGAAATCCACCTGGATATCGTTCAGGATAGCCTTGTCCAGGTCGTCCAGTTCTATCAAACCTTCTCGCCCCCGGCAGGTATATACACACAGTACGGCTCCTCATCCATATAATCCCCGGTAGCCGCATAAGCACGGGCACGACATCCGGTACACACTCTCCTGTACTCGCATATCCCGCATTTGCCTTTGAGCTTGTTGACGTCCCTGATATCGTTAAAGACCTTTGACTGCTCCCACACGTCCCTGAAACTCTGCTTGCGGATGTTCCCTGCCAGCGCAGGCAGGTATCCACAGGGATACACCTCGCCGATATGGGAAACAAAACAAA
This sequence comes from ANME-2 cluster archaeon, assembly GCA_019429385.1. Lineage (NCBI taxonomy): Archaea > Methanobacteriati > Methanobacteriota > Methanomicrobia > Methanosarcinales > ANME-2 cluster archaeon. Next base: position 94,502 of record JAHYIS010000001.1, read on the forward strand.
AACCACTACCTCCCAGGCATCCTTTGGTCATAGCCTCAAACCCATGCGTTTCCATGGTTATCTTAATGCCATCTTCCTTTGCACGCTGGCGCATTATCCTGAAATAATGAGGTGCACAGGTAGCCTTCAACTGCAAGGGTACTTTATCCCGCTGGTCATAGAACCAGTTCAGCACCCGCTCGTACTCCTCAGGTGGTATCTCATCTGCCTCGATTTCCTTACCCCTCCCCGTTGGCACCAGCATGAAGATGTGCAGGGCCTCAGCCTCCAGCCGTACTGCCAGGTCAAGGATCCTGGTTATCTGGTCGATGTTCCTCTTCGTAATAGTGGTATTTATCTGGAAGCCAATACCTGCATCCTTGATGTGCTGGATGCCCACCAGTGCGGCATCGAATGAACCCTGCTCGCACCTGAAATCATCATGGGTCTTTGCATCCGAGCCATCAATACTGACACTGATACGCTGGATACCCACTTCCTTGAGGTGGCTGGCAATCCCGGGTGTTACAAACGTACCATTGGTGGCAAGGACCACCCTGAGCCCTTTATCTGTGCCGTATTGGGCAATTTCATAGAAGTCGTCCCTCAATAGTGGTTCTCCACCTGTCAGGATAAGGATGGGTTTTCCAAATTCAACAAGCTGGTCAATGAAATCCTTTGCCTCGTCAGTGGATAGTTCATTCGGGTCAAGTTTCGTTACTGCATCGGCCCGGCAGTGCCTGCAAGCAAGGTTGCAGGCCCTGGTCAGCTCCCATGCCACGAGTCTGGGTGGTCTGGTCAATTTGGTATATCCTCCATAATAAGATAATCTTCTCCTGGATATGGTACTAACATAATATAATTATATTTGAAAATAAACAACACATACAAAAAATGTGCCCAGACCCGGATTTGAACCGGGGACAACTGCCTCTTCAGGGCAGCGCTCTCCCAGACTGAGCTACCTGGGCACGGTAGGAATATTCTCTTCTCTTTAATGGTATATCAAATCTTCGCTTTCTCCAATCACAACCCACTTCTTGTTGCACAAAAAATGCACACAGTCCACGTATTCAGCCCGTAGGGCTGTATACGTGTGCAACCCGCTACTGGTTAGAGTAGGTGGGGAGTGGGCCCGCGGAGATTCGAACTCCGGACCTCCGCCATGTCAAGGCGACGTCATAACCAGCTAGACCACGAGCCCACATTGGATTTGGCACCCCTTCCTAAGTAATGATTTTAGATAAACCTTTGGGTATGTTAGCGTTTTTCATCCATAACCCTGTATATGACTGATTTACTCGAATAGGGAACGTATACATCAAATATAAAAACCTATCCTGATTGTCAAATTATGTTAAAACCCTTATCAGTAAGAGTATAATTTGCAGATACGTTCTCGCAACCGACCATTGCTTCAACATCGATCTTTTCCCCGTCCAGGTGTACGATATTGTCCACGATCGTTTTTAACAGGGTTTCAATCTGGGAGTCCACGACCCCTTCCGTGTAGGTAATTATCCCCGTACCCCCTGACACCTTCATCCTCATGGTGTACGACTTGAGGACCCGTATCATAAGTATAGGTGAATTGAACGAAAACAGGGCTGTAGTAGAATCAAGGACCGACCTGAAATGATGGGTCTTCTGGTAAATATACTGCAGGTCATCAATTACTGCACTGATTATTTCAGTTGGATTTTGTGGGGAGGCTATCTTGAACGTATGCGTTTCCTTTTGTGTTGCGCCAATTGACCCGGCTGCGATATCCACTACATAGAGCATTTCTTTTTGGAAATATTCGTGAATCAGCCAGTTAAAGGACATCATTTTTTCTTCAAGCTGGGGCAGATTATAATCTGTCATTAAGTAGAGGAAGAACTCGTCATCTTTCACTGCCTGTTGCAGGAGATGGTAGCAGAATATCGACTTCCCGGTCTTTGGGGGCCCGTAGACAAGCGTTATGGTATTTTCAGGCAATCCCCCACCAATCAATTCATCGAAACCGGTAATTCCGGTCTTAACTTTTGGTATCATTTAAACTCTGTATATTAATTCAAAAAGGGCATCTAGTGCCTGATGCACCCCTTTGTTGTTCAGGGCCGATACCGGCACTATCTGCACATCTTCCCATAAAGCCATTCTTTTTTTGATCTCATCGGGTGTCAGGGCATTGGGCAGGTCACTCTTATTGGCAACGATCACTTTTGGTATGGCCTCTGCACGGCACATATTTATCATTTCTTTTGCCCGGGTAAAGGTTTCGGGTCTCGTCGAGTCGATAATAATGAACGTGCCGATAGATTCCCTTGCCAGCGGCTCCAACAACAGGTCAAACCGTTCCTGTCCGGGAGTTCCGAATACATCAGCAGAAAAACCTTTGTAATCTACATGCCCGATATCAAGCCCCACAGTTGTTGGAAACAGTTCAAAAGCCTGCCTTTCCACTGAAACAGCTTCTTTTGCTATTGCATGGACAAACGTGGTCTTCCCTGCATTATAAGGCCCGGTTACCAGTAGTTTTGGAATAAATACCTTAATTCCCCCGGGTTCAGTAAGCTCGAAAAATGTTTTGCATTTGGATGCAATGGTCCAGTTGGATTTTACCACCATGAATACCTGCCTGTACATAACCTTCTCTTCAATACCAAAAAGCTCAATTTCACAATCAACCAGGGTCTTTAATTTTTCAATTGTCTGGTCTTCATAATCCCATCTGGTAAAAATATACACCATATTCACATTGTTTTTCCTGGCAGCCCCATTCCATATCTCCATCAATTCCAGTGTTTTATCCGCTCCAATCGAATCAATTAACGTGGCCACGTTTTCAAACACCGCCGTTCCGCCGGAGATATCTTCGATGGCACGTAGCAAAATATCTTCACTTTTGGCAAGGTCATTGATGATAAACTTCCCAATTGACGGGACCCCCATCATTTCTGAGATAGAGTCAACAAAAAATAATGTCCCGGTTTGCAGAGGTGTTCTCAGGTCCCAACCATATCTGTCAAAGACACGCTCTATCTCGGCGGGTGTCCGGGTATTGGTATAAATGAAACCGACATCCTTGTCAAGGTATGCTCGCTGTGAAATGATCTGGTACCCGAAAACATCAGATATGATACCCGGCATTGCCTGGAACAATATCGATGTTCCCTTTGGCACGCCCCCGCCAAGAATTTCATCCAGGCGAGGAATGTAGGTTTTCTTCAGATCCATTTCCCTATACCTCTTCAAGTATATCCTGTACCTGTTTACCCCGGATCTCGATCTCCAGTGTTATCAACCCGAACTGGGCCTCCACTTCAGCAAGGGCAAAAAGCAACGCTTTTTTTCCTGCGGGTTTGAGCAGCAATATCCCGTGTTCGGTTTTTACGCTGACCTCAGAGACCGCTCCCGTCCCCATCTGGGAACTTGCCGTTTCGGCACTTGCAATGATCGTTGAACATAAAGCGCCCACGATGCGTTCATTCATATCAGGCGGCATAATAGATGTTATCAACAGACCTTCCACACTCACAATACCAACTGCCTTTACCTGTCCGACCCGCATGAATTTGGTCAATACCTGATCCAGCTTTTCCTTCTTGGTTTGGACCATATGTTCACCTTATGATTTTTCTATTATTGCAATGGTATATCGCAGCCCGTTCTTTAGCGATTGTTCGGTAGAGAGGGGAGATAATGTGACGCCAAGGTCAGTTAGTTTATCCACAACATCTGATTTAACTCCTGTCACGATGCATGTAGCACCGAGCTGCCTGGCAGATTGCGCGATGGTGACCAGATGGTCAGACACTTCAACATCTTCCTGCAAACCGGTAATATCAAGGATCACAACACTGCATTCTTTGTGTGTGATCTCCTTGAGCATGGTCACTATCATATTGTTTATGCGACCCGTGTATGCCTCAAGCCTGTTGACTGTTTCCTGGAGTTCCCTCTTTGCTTTGTTGCAATCCGATTCGGCATTCGATAATTCGGATTGGATATGACGATATTTATGGTGTATTCGTGTTATAGTTTCCCGTAACCTTTGATGGTCCGTCTTGAGAACAGTGACATCCCGGCCAACCGCAAAAGCACCTGTTGCCTGTCCTGTCCGGTCTTTGAAGACTGAAGCATTACAGGCAATTATAGTCCTGGTCCCGTCCGGACACGTGAGGGCCAGGTCGTAATCATGCAACTCTCCGGTCTCGAAGACCAGTTTCACACCATTATTTGCCTTTCCAGGGTCAGTAAAGTGATCTGCAAACGGAGTTCCTATCAGTTCAATCCTTTTTTTGCCGGTAAGTCTTACTGTTGCCTCGTTCACATCAGCAATGGTTCCTTCACGGTCAAATAGTATCCAGGGGTCGGGACTGCTTATTCCCAACTCCTTTTCAATATATTGAAGCACATCTTCTGGTGCAACATTCATGCTTTCACTCCCCTGAAACTGCCTTCTGTCATAGTGTCCGGACTCCCTTTGTTATTCATCCTCGTTATTCTCTTCTTCTATCATTGCTATGGTGTATCGCAGGCCGTCAAGTAATGACCGTTCCGTAGTAATAGGGGCCAGGTTGGCGCCAATATCAGTTAATCTTTGTACTGCCTCGTGTTTAATGCCGGTAACGATACACGTAGCTCCGAGCTGTCTTGCCAGCTTGGCAATGTTGATCAAGGGTTCGGCAACTTCAACATCAGGAGCTAATCCTGAAATATCAAGGACTACTCCTTTTGTTTTTTCTACGGTGATCTGGTCTAATATGGTTACCATCAGACTATTGATCCGCGTGGTATAAGCCTCAAGCCTGTTAACGGTTTCCTTGAGTTCATGTTCTGCCTTCTTCAGGCGCGTGATATCACGTGCCGCTGCAAAAGCACCCACAACCTGTCCTGTCTGGTCTTTATACACTGAAGCATTATAGGCCACTTTTGTCTGAGTCTGGTCCTTTGCTTTCATGACCAGTTCATAATCCCTGACCTCCCCGGTCTCAAAGACCATCATAGCACCTTTATATGCTTTTTCAGGGTCTGAAAAGTAATCTGCAAATGGTGTACCAATCAATTCTTCCCGGCTTCTGCCTGTAACCTGAATAGTCGCCTCGTTCACATCGAGGATAATTCCTTTCTGGTCAAAGGTTACTAAAGGATCAAGGCTGACCTCTATCAATCCCCGGTTATATCGTTGAAGATTCTGTATTACCTGCCCTGCTCTCTTTCTCTCAGTTATGTCCCTTGCAGCGCCAAATGCCCCCACCACAGTTCCATTCTGGTCTGTATAGACCTTCGCATTATACGATACAATGGTCTCGGTTCCGTCCTTCGCCTTCATCACCAGTTCATAATCCCTGACTTCCCCGGTCTCGAATACTTTCATTGCAACATTGTGTGCTTTTACAGGATCTGTGAAATGGTCAGAAAAGGGTGTTCCTATCAACTCTTCACGACTTCTGCCAGTAATCCTGACCTTTGCCTCATTCACATCAAGGATGACCCCGGTCCGATCAAAAGTCACCAGGGCATCAAGATTCGCCTCTATTAATCCCCGGTTATAACTTTGAAGGTTCTGTATCTCCTGTTCTGCATGCTTTCGTAAGGTGATATCACGAGCTGCAGCAAAAGCTCCTACTACCTTTCCTGACTGGTCCTCATACACCGTAGCATTATAAGCCACAATCGTCTCGGTCCCATTTTTTGCCTTCATAACAAGTTCGTAATCCCTGACCTCACAGGTTTCGAATACCAGCATGGCCCCTTTATAAGCTTTTTCAGGTTCGGTAAAATAATCCGCAAAAGGAGTGCCGATTAATTCTTCCCTGCTCCTGCCGGTTGCCTTGATGGTGGCTTCGTTCACATCCAGGATTATCCCTTGCTGATCAAATGTCACGAGCGGATCCATGCTTGTCTCGATCAATCCCCTGTTGTAACGCTGTAAAAAATGCAGTTTCAATTCTTCTCGTTTACTCCGGGTGATATCATGACCAGCTGCAAATACCCCTGTTACTGTTCCTGTCCTGTCTTTGCAGATGGAAATATTGAAGTTGAGAATAGTATTGTCGTTATCTTTTGGTTCCATGACCAGTTCATAGTCCCTGACCTCTCCATTGTTCAGTACCTGGACCAATGCATTGCCAGCCTTCACCGGATCATTGAAAATATCACAGAAACGAGTTCCTATCAACTCTTCACGGTTCTTGCCAAATGTCTGAAGTGCTGAGTTGTTGACATCAAGGATAATTCCTTTCGTATCAAGGAAAAGAAGAACATCCAGGCTGATTAACCCATATTCTCTTTCCATAACAAGAAGGGGTGAATCCTGTATATGTTTATTCATCTAAACCCCCCGGTAAGTTACTATTATTGTTCCCATTCATTATATTATATATTATTTTATATGAGTTTATTGATAGGAACGAGTATTATATTTTCAATTATGTTCACGTGTATTGCCCGGGAACAGGGAAAAAAAACAACATCAAATATCAGATCTGGACGTGTCAGTCCAGACCGTTCTGGTCTTCCTTGCACGGTTGAATATTGCCCGTACACCGCAAAAACTGATAAGCCACACATGGAAGCACAATCCCAGGGTCTTGAACAGCACCCGGTCATCACCTTTGATCCATAACCGGACTCCATAGACAGGGACTGCAGGGCTTAATACAAATGCAGCGAATGGCAATGTCATGGACCCGAACCAGGCAATCTTCTGGTTTACCGGGATGTGGGCATACAAGAACCGCGTTATGTTCTCTTCAACTCCTTCCAGTGCACCTGAAAGCCAGCGAACGCGCTGGTTATAGAGTTCCTTAAGACTGGTTGGCCCCTGTTCTCCTACCTTAGTCCGGGCAAGGACCGGCTTCTTGCCTGCAACATACATCCGCTGAGTGAACTCGAGGTCCTCGCAATAAACAGCTTCGTTGAGCCTGGTGCCGTCAAGGGTCCTGGCATCGATAACACCGATAAGCCCATTAAATTGTTTGAACCCGTCGAACCGTTCGTATAGTTTGTAAACATCCTCGAAAAAGGAATATTCTGCTGCGATTATCCTGGCTATCCATCCTGAATCCTGGTTGGTGATGTACCTGGCGCCGCTTGCCATTATGGCATCTTCTTCACGTTCAATGGCATCTATGCACCTGAGGACAAAATCCGGGTCGGGGCGGCTGTCCACATCAAAAAGTGCAATAAGGTCCGTATCGAGTATCCCGTCTGGCCCCCTTAATGTATCCAGTCCATCATTAATGGCACCTCCCCTGCGACCGCGGGTATTATTGCGTACAAGATGCCTGATACCTTTATCCTCAAGGTAGCGGGTACGTTCATCAGGTCCCTCAGGGCAGTCAATTATGTACAATATATCCGGGTCAATATCTGTCGATTCAAGTTTTGATAAGGATGCAACAGATTTCTTAATGATCGACAACGGCTCAAAAGGTGCCACTGGAATGAGAATACTGACCGTTTTCATACGGGTCCTCAATTGGAATTAATGGTTTATACAATTATCCAAATAGAGAATAAATAGAGTAGAGTGAAGATGACACCCCCACCCCTACCCGATATATTACACTCCCACCCCGTGTAATTATAATGGATACTACTATCTAAGCAGTAGCACTAATATATAGTGTGGTGTGAATCAAGTAACACTGTATAGAAAGTTACGCCGACACTATACTAACTATTGTTTCAATCCCGTAACAAATCTCCATTCTTCAGAATCTTTACACTCACCAGGCCACCAAGGACAATATTGAGATAATATGTTATCAACCGCCATATTGTCACAACGATACCAAGTATGGAAACCGGAACCAATATGCCGAACAATGCAGCACCGCCCAGTTCCGCAATTCCGCTGGCACCGGGAGTGATGGGGACCACCATGACCAATGTCAGGAACACCTGGACCGCAAAGGCGGTCAGGAGATGAGGTGGCTGGTTCAGTCCCAGCAGAATAAGGGGTACTATCAGGAATTCCACGAACCAGAACACCACGGTAAGCAGGCCCCCAAGCACCAGTCCTCTCTGTCCGGTCCTGACAAATTTCCAAAGGCCGTTATGGAAATTCCACAATTCTCGGTCTATGAACTCAATAATGTGTTCTGTCCTGTCAAACCTGATAATCCTGTGAAGGCCGCGCGTGACAAGAGCCAATATCCAGGCAATGAATTTCGGATTCAACAGACCCGCAATGGTAAGGACGACCATGAACAGTACGAAAATCTCTGCAACCGCAATTGCAGCATCAAGTTCCCAGCTGACCAGCGATGCCCTGAGCACCCAGAGTGCACATGGAGTTGCGACCAACAACAGCAGGGCATCCAGCACACGCTCTGCAATAACAACAGCAGAAGCATCACCGACGGGAATATTTCCACTACGGTTTAGCAGGTGTATCCGTACAGGCTCACCGCCTGCCATGGATGGAGTAATCGATGCCGCGAACAGGTTGGATACCACTGCTTCTGTAGCATCCCTTATACTGATATGATGACCCAGCCCCCAGGCCATCACTTTCAACCGCATGCCCCAGATAACATAACTGCCTATGTGCAAAGCCATAGCAGTGAAAAGATACAATGGTTTCATTTCACGCAGGGCAGGAAGTGTCTCAGGTCCTACCGTGAATGCTGTGAGCAGCACCAGGAACATGATACTTAACATTAATGAGATGACAAGAAATTTCTTCAATCGTTGCATGGTGCTATGAATGATAATAATAATATCATATATAAACCTTGATGACCTGCTAATTATGAATACGTGATAATAGACAACGAAATTGTTTGTGAAGTGATACATTGGTCACCGTGATCTTGCCTACAAAGAACGAAGAATCCTGTATAGGTGCCACCATTGAGAGGATACTGGAACTGTGCGGCCATCCCAGGATTATCGTGGTGGACGGGCACTCCACAGACCGCACCGTTGAGATTGCCAATGAGCACGGAGTGGAAGTGATATACGATGGTGGCCTGGGCAAGGGAGAAGCCCTGCGCTGTGCCTTTGACCACGTTAAGGACGATGTGGTGTTCCTGGATGTGGACGGCACGTATCCTCTGGGTGCAATACCCCTGATGATGGAAGCCCTCGTGGAATACGACCTTGTTATCGGTGAGAGGATGAAGTTTGACGGGGATTCCCTGCCGCGAATCTTCCTGGTAGGCGATGCCATATCCAGGGTTTTGTTCCAGGTGCTCTATTCATCGCGGCTGGATAACCTTTCAGGGCTCCGCGGCTTGAGGTGGCAGGCCATTGAGAAGATGGAACTGGAATCAGATGATTTTGGGATAGAGACGGAAATAACAGCCAAGGCGGTGCGGCTGGGACTTAAGGTGAAAAAGATACCCATAACCTATATGGCCCGGACCGGTTCGTCCAAGTTCAGGCCGGTACGTGACGGTATAATTGTACTAAGGGCCATGTTCAGGTACAGGTTCAAGTTATTTTAATGATTGAAGTGCTTGACATAACTTGAGTCATTAACATAGTTCAAATGCCTTTCCATGGAACAGATGCTTTTCATGAATTGTGTGTACTGTGATTCGTATAACTCTGATTTTCCAGGGTTTCTTTCACGGATTTCCCTTCTTCAATAACAAGTTCAGGCCACAGGCTCACATTGGAATGTATAGTAACATTATCCCGGATAACCACTCTGGGTCCGATAACAGTACCTGTTTCCAGTGTACAGTTACCACCTATTTTGGTGGCATTGTCAACTATGGCTCCTGAAACGCTGGTGTTCTTTCCAATCTCCACATCATTGAAGATAATAGCAGACAGTATCCTGGCCCCGCTCTTAATGTTGCAATGAGCACCTATCGAGGTATAGGGGCCTATGAGCACTTCATCCCCAATAGTGGTGTTCTCCCCTATCACAATAGGTCCCACCAGTGCAGAGTTGGTGCCTATCGTTACCGCATTGCCGATATTTACCGGCCCGAGAACTCTTGCATCCCGTATATTGAGGTCCCCATTAATAATTGTGCCAGGCAGTTTTTCGAGTTTCCATTTACATGCCTGCCTGTACGCGCCAGCATTACCGATATCGGTCCAGTGCCCCCTCACCATATAGCCATTCAGCTTATCACCCATTTCCATCATTTTCGGGAACAGGTCCTTGGCAAAATCAAAATTTGCTGTCGGGGGTATCAATTCAAGTATGGCAGGGTCACATACGTATATCCCTGTACTGGCAAGATTGCTGAATATATTTCCGGCATTTGGTTTTTCATAGAACCGGTGTATCTGGTTGAACACGTCCATATCAGCAATACCGTATTCCCGCGGGTCTTCGATAGGCAAAAGCCCGATGGTTATCTTTGCATCATTGTGTTCGTGGAAGCGGTATAATTCGCGAAGGTTCAGGTCCATCACATGGTCTCCACCAATAACAATAAAAGGCTCGTCCTTTAACAGTGGCTCTGCATTCTTTATACTGCCGGCTGTACCCAGTTTGATCTTATCCCGCACATATTCGATATGGACCCCGAACAGGCTGCCGTCACCCAGTGCCTCCTGTATATCGTTACCCAGGTAACCTATGGTAATTACGATCTCACTGAAACCTTCGGTTGCCAGGTGTTCCACCAGGTGTACCACCGAAGGTTTGTTCAATAAAGGAATATTGGGTTTGGGGCGGTCGAATGTCAGCGGTCGTAGACGCGTACCTTCGCCTCCGCACATGATGCAGGCTTTCATTTTTTCACCGGATTCCAATGGTTTTGGGAGTATATATCAATAACGATATGTCCGGTGGCAATTCCAGCATGCATCAATACTTTCCAATGAGTTTTGCTATGTTCCGGTGGATGCCGTGGATACTGATACTGCCGCCCAGGTACATCATGGGACATTTTCCCGTGACACAATGCATCCCGTCCTGGCCGCAATTCTCCCTCACTTCAGGCGTGTCGATAGAGAAGTGTACCCAGATGTTGCTGATGCCTTTAGCTGCAAGTGCATCCATGATAACTGCGGGTTGTTTACCCGTAATTCCTATGACGGCACCCTGGACGCCGTCAGGCAGTCCGGATACGTCCCTGAATGTTCCCGCGTCCGGTTTATCTGATATGTCTACCGTAGATACATTTTTACCCCGCCTGGTGAGTTCATGTATCGTCCACTTCATTGCCGGTTTTGTTCTGTCCGTTACCACAGCGAAACTATCTGCATCCCAGAAGGATTCATAATCTGATGTCATACTATTTCCACTCCATCAAAGATTTCCGTTTAATGAGAGTTGGCACTTCCACCATATAAATTATTTCAATACCCCGGACAATCCTGATATGGTCTGTTACGATGAGAAGAACAAAAAAGGAAATAGAGTCTCCGGGAATAACGAGTTCAGGAATAGAGAATATCTGGCCCCGTCATTTGAACTTGTCCAGCAATCGCTGGTAGAAATCCTTTTTGTCATCGTCTGCCCTGCGCACCAGTCTCTCCACTATGAGCTCGGGTGTGCTTTTGGCAGCATAATTGTACCTGGGATTGCGGTCTACTATCAGGTTCAGGTCATCATCCAGTCCCCGTGCCTCAATCCCGTCAACCCGTACCGGTGCCGAAGTATGTTCCATTATGCTCTCTGCCAGGTGGCTCACAAAGATACCCATTGCATTGGGATTCTCGGCAAGTGACTCCAGGATGCCACCGATTATCCGTGCCGATGCTCCCGGTTCGGTAATGGATTCCAGTTCATCCACAAGGACCGCCATTTTCCCTGTCCCCCATACCACAGAGAATTCCCGCAGCGTTGATTCAAAGGCACCCGCATCCATGGTGCCCCTGGATTTACCAAAATAATACAGCTCATCTATCAACCCCACGGTCACGTCCCTGCCGGGGACGGGAAATCCCATGTGGGACAGGATAAACACCTGGGCGACCAGGTCCAGCGTGGTGGTCTTGCCACCTGAATTAACGCCACTCAGGACAGCCACCCGCTCAGGTGTGTACTCCCTGGCCCTCCTTCCCGGGTGAACCGTACCCAGTGCATAATCAACGGGCTCGAAATCACCACGGAAAAAAAGGTTTGTACCTGCGCTGATATGGATACCGGGCTCATCCACCAGGGTGGGTACGGTAAGGTTGCGCTCCCTGGCGAAGAGGCCGATCGCGAACCACATATCCAGTTCCATTGCATCCGATACCAGTGCCCTGGCCGTATCTTTCAGGTCAGATAGTTTGCGTGCGGCCCCCCTCAATATATCCATGCGGCGTTTTGCCAGCCTGGCACGTAATAACGACCTGAGCTGTTCCACAACGTTCCTGTCAGCTTCAATAGAGGTCATGATATCCTTGCTGAACAGATCATCAAGCACGAGCGATTCTTTTGGATCAAGGTCAAGACCACCAGTTATTCCCTGCACTGCTTCTTTTACTATCCTTGTATACTGCCCCGATATCTCCCTGTCCAGCAGCCCTTTCACATCACCGCCCATTGCATTCATGAGATCCTTGCCGCTGAGGGTGACAGTACTGTTCTCAAGAAATTCCCGGAGCCGCCCGTCCGCACTCTTCTCTTCTGTCTTTACCCGGTCATCCAGTCTCTCCAGGGCAGACTGTATCCTGTCCATCTCACTATCTGTCCCGGTCTTGATATCGTTATTTTCACCAACAACTTCGAGTGCCGAACCCAGGCGGCCTACATGGCCCGGTTTGATATCCACAAAGACATGCGACCCGGCATTTCCTGTCAGCCTGTATGCCTCTATTGCAGATGTTATGCTTTTCAGGTTCAGTGAGAACAAAGCGACCTCAACTTCCGGTACAACTTCCCACATCTCAAGGCCGGCCAGTTCAGCATACTCTACCTGGGCATCATAGGGTATGTTCACGCCTTCCATGGCTATGGATGCCGTGACGAGATGGTAAGCGGTAGCAGCATCTGCGAGTTCACGGGGGGATTCTGCCAGCAATACGTCGATGGTACTCCCGAACCTGGCCTGGACCTGCTGGTATTCCTCATGGCCGGCTGCTACTATGACCCTGTCCCGTATCTTTTTAGTGCTTGCTGTTCTCAGTGGCCTGATGCCTGCCAGTACCTCTTTAAGCTTCACGGAACTGCCTGTCGTGGAGGATATGATCTCCACCATCCGGCAGGCGGCAGCCACATCCTTCATCCTTGAATTGATACTATCTTTTCTTGATGAGGACATGGGGAAGTAAATATTGAGCTTGTCCCTTGCATATGCTGTACCGGTATATGATTTGATTATATCCAGTAAACTCCGGTACACCCTTTGCGCTTCGCGGGTCCTGAGGAAGTCGTCCGGTGAGATGTTCTCGTCCTTGAAAATAAATGCCTGCACCAGGGCAATGGCGTTCTTTTCGCCGATCCCCGGAACTGCCGCAATGGCAGCCACATTATGGTGCATGAATGCTTTCATTACCTCCTCATGGCTTTCAAAATGCTCGAGGAGGCGCCGGGCTGTCTTATCTCCGATTCCCGGGATATCTCTTATATCGCTCATCCAGGATATCACAGAGGAGTTAAACGATATATGGTTTTTCCTTATTGCGGGATGTTAACCTTTTGAATTTGACTCAGGTTTGGAATATCGGTGTTCCTTCCGATACGGGGGGATATTCTTCCAGATACGCAAAAAAAGAGGGTGGATAGGAATATTCAATTAAATATATCTATCCAGAATGACCTGTTCTGCTCCATTCCCGAATATCGCGGTTACTACAATATGGTCATTTCCATCCGGTGTTCCAGCATCATGGACCGTGAAAGTCTGGCCTACTGTTGGTTTTCCCGGACTGGTACCAGATATACCGTTGACCTCGTATACTAATGATTCCAGCATACCATGATCCGAACCGCCGTAATAGGTGATCTCGAATGTGCTTGAATCTAATTGCCTTGCTACTGCAATGACATTATATTGAATTTCGGTAGCAGTTTCAGTTGGGGTTGCTGTAGCGGTCGCAGTTTCCGTTTCTGTTGCAGTTGCTGTAATAGTAGCAGTTGCAGTCGCGGTGCGAGTTTCGGTTTCCGTTGCTGTTGCTGTTAACGTAGCAGTTGGAGTTTCGGTTGAAGTTACTTCCGGATTTGGGGTGGCAGTCTCCTGAACAAGCACCAATTGTGAACATACGATCACTCGATTGATGGGATCGATCCAGTTTACCACTTCCACTTCACGGTCGCTGACTATTGCTTTATACAGGGGCCGGGGTGTAATGTTTTTCCCACATTGTAGTCCAATTTCACCAGAAATTGTTTCTACTTCTTCTGTTGTCCAGTACGTGACCGTAATTTTCGCATCCGGGTGTGCTTTCATTATTTGCTGGATCTCTGGCATAGACCTTACTACCGAATCAAAGTCTGCTCCGTTCGTCGTACAGCCTGTTAAAAGAATGGCTAACAGTATTATCGTTACTATTTTTGCATGATTTAGAATCATTACTATCACTTCAATTGTTTTTTAATCAAAAATAATAAGGTTATGTATTAATTCCATCATTGATTTTATTTATATTTTTGTATGCAGGTATGGTAAGTCTATTGTAGTATTCATTTTTCCACTCTGTAATAAACAACATTTAATACTTTTCAGTACATAGTATTAATGAGGAGGTTAGTTTGTATGGGAGATTTCATTAAAGACATTCAGGTATTGAAGGACCGTCTGGAAAAAGTGGAAGAGAATGACATTGATGGGGCTGCTACTTTGCAGCTGCTTAACGAGATGTTACAGGTGGTAAGCGAGATAGCCGGAAGGCTGGAGACGCTCGAGTCCCAGATCGAGGTCCTGTCTGAGAAATAATTCCTGCTGAAATTGCAGGAAATATTGACTGCAAGCCATTAATCGGTAAGTTGGCAGCTTACAGGATAGTAACAATGAAATATTATTCAGAAAAGGAAATGAAAGAAATAAGGTCAGTCTTCGAGAAGAAAGTGCTTAGCTGGCCCCATGTAACTCAAAATACGACATTCGGATGCCCCTCCTACCAGGCTGAGGGAAAGACATTTGCCATTCTCGTGACAAACGGTGTACTTATCACGAAGATAGACCAGGCTATTGAAGATACTCAATCCGCCCCTCGTCTGAACGAGACAAAGCAAACAAAACAGAGAAATATCGAACACTGGGTCAGGGTCCCGATAACAGATGAAAATGAAATGGAACAGATATTTTCTATTGTAAAGAAAAGCAGTGAAATAGTACTGCAGGAAGATTAAGACCACTTCGATACTACTTGAATACAAATCAAATTATAAAAAAATATAAAAAGGAGAGATCTCATCTCTCCTTAATTATATCGCCTTCTTCTTCCTACTGTTCCTATCACTAACATGCCGATTGTCATGATGCCAAGCAGTGATTCCAGGTTTGCGTCCATTACCATAATGTTGGATATGGACAGCACCGGAGTGGACTGCATGGTCAGTGAATAGGTTGGATCAATACCCACTATGAACAGGTCCATCATCCGGTAAATGCCGGTACCATTGACCGTGTAGTTGACGTAGGTCTGGTTGCCAGGAGTACCGTCCGCCTGCAGGGTACTGACATTCCACCAGTATGCCTGTCCGATGATAGGTGAAGTTATTGATGTGCTTCCGTTTGCTGCCCTGCTCATATAGACCATTGAGAAGTTCTGGGGCACTATATCATATACTACGACTGTTGGTGGGGTTGCAAGATTACCTTTATTATGCACCCACAGTGATATGTCGTAGTAATCGGTTGTGTCATTCGGAGTAATGGTCTTTCGAACTTCGATGAGGTATCCGCTAATGACATATATCTGCTCGATCAGGATGTATGAGCCATTGCTTGTATAATATGATTCTGTCAGCTGGCCTCCCATATTCGAGAGATTCACAGATAAGTCCACATCTATCCAACCCACGGGCACAGGGTCCGGGAAGTCGAATATCTGCCATTCTGATTGGGTCCATGTACCTGAATTCGACAGGGTAAATGCCGGATAAGTGGTAGTATTAACAACAGCTTCAAGATTCGTGGTATTAGTAACATATACTGTCACGGCTGAAATTGAAAAATTGATTGTTTCAGTATCACCGTTGGTAATTGTTGGCGTGAATCCCCAATCATTACCACCGCTACCGCCTTCGCTGGTGCCAAGCTGGTTTTTCTGGAGTTCTATCTGGAAATTCAGTGTTGTAGCTGTAGGATTCCCATTTACTGTCACTCCACTTCCTGATATTGTACTGTTGCTTGCGGTAAAGGAAAGGGTTGCATTACCCACATTGAATAATGTGGCTGATTGAGGCGTTGAACTATTATGGGCATCAGAGTCACTCTCTGTGATCGTGAAATTCAGAGTTGCAGTGGTGCTGGTAGCATTCAATTCCGGTATATTCCATGTAATCGTATCGTTCGTAGTTATGAGGGAAGTTCCGAGCGTTACGGCATCATTTGAAAAAATGAAATCAGAAATGCTGTTTGAGTTCACATCCGATGCAGCTTTAATTAGTTGAATATTTGTTACACTCACAGAACTGTTATACGTCAAAGTTAATGAGGCATTCGTTGAATCATTTACCAAAATTTTATTGGCCGCATATGTTTCTGAGAATATGATCGGCATCGGTGCGGAGGTCATATTGTAACTGATAAGTACTGACGCAAGTCCACTCAGGTTATTGATGTGCACAATAACATTGCTGCCTGTTGGTGTCAGGGTAACTCCTGGTGAAATTGTATTCCAGGTTGCACTGTCTGTGGTTCCCGAACTTAAATTCAAATTTATGTCATATAGTGTTGTTGAAGATAGTGTATTGGTAATGTTGATAAGACCTGTACCGTTTATTCCTCCACTGAATAAAGGTTGGGTCCCATTGAATGTATCTAATCTGCTTGCATATTCTGTCACTGTTATATCAAGAACATTATCCGCAGATGCCGGTAAAATTATGATGGAAACTATTACTAACACTCCGATAATATTCTGTTTAAACGTATTTTTTTTCATTTGATCACCCCAAAGTTAATCTTATTTCACATAATGACCATCATTATGATTGCCACCAACTTATATGATGGAATTTATATATAAATGTTCTGTGGAATATAGTACACAGGAATTACAGCAATAGACGGTAAACACAAATGTTGTGGTATCATGTACAGTTGTGTACACTGAGGTAAACCCTGAATACGGGATCAATCAATTATTCTATGATGGCAATAATTATTAGTAGATTAACTACAATAAGATGTGACAGAAAAGAAAGAATATACGTGGTAATAATCGCCACTTAACATTTCAATAAAATATATATATCTACATATTTATAAGAGTAAATCGGAATAAAATGAGTTCTCACAAAAAATGTTTTTGGATTCTCCTATGCATGGTGCTCCTTATCGGAAGTTGCTCAGGAGAAACAATCGTAGAGGTATTTGATGAATACCACGTGAACATAACTGTTGCCAGTGACAGTGTTCATGTCAAAGAGACCCTATCCATCAAAAATGTTATCGATAAACCCATTGTTCCTGGTTATGCATACACGACCTTGAAACGTTCATCCCAAAATGAGATCCTTGGCTTCCCCCTTCCGGGAAAACAGACAGACCCCATTGATATTAAGAATGTTGTGGTCCTGGTCCAGGGTAAGCAGTTGAATGACGTACTTGTGACCAAAGGGGATGAAAGTACGACGATTCGCTATGGTCTGTGGTTCCCGATCTCTCCGGGTGAAAGCATGACAGTACAACTTGAATATGATTCGCTTGATTTCACTGATAAGGGCATTTTGTTCACTCAGGGGTATTATCCGATTGATGCAAATATTCCCATCAATAAAGCTGTGATAAATCTTGTTCTGGAAGATGGGAGACATGTCACCTATTCAAATAGCAAACCTGAAACATCGAATAAAGTGACTACATGGACCATGAAGTTCCTGGGTACCGATGAGTGGAACCTGAAATATGAGTACAGCAAACTCCCGCTTCCGACATCACCGGTAAAGTGGTCATTATTGTTCTGGTTGTTCATGCTGGTTATTGTTAGTGTTTGGTCTTATCACAACTGGAAACCCAGGAGATGAAATCTCTGGATGGTTATACAAATGAGACCGGAATTAAAACAGTTAGTGATAACAATACTACTATTTCTCCTGGTCTTTACCCTGGGCGCATCGGCACTGGTGGACCAGGTACCAGTAATAGCCACAGACAGGCCATATTATAATCCATGGGATACCGTCAACATCATTGTCAATGATACTTCTGAATTAACTGCGTGGATCATTGACCCCCAGGGGAATGAAATTCCATTGGTGCTGGTTCCATCAGATTCAGGATACAGAGCAGAATATTCTCCTCAACAGGGCATTATCCTTGGAACATATACCGTGGTTGCAAGCGGTCCGCAGGTAAATGACACAACTCAATTTGAAATAATTGTAACAACTACCGGCAACCTGACCATCAACACCACAAGGGAAGTGTACGAGGCGGGTCAAAAAGTGGAACTCAGTGTCATTTCTCCGCAGGGCATACCTGTTGTTTGGGTCACCGACCCGATGGGAATTTCTGTGGCTGTAAAAGTAACTCAGGAAAATGGCGTTTATACCGGAACATTCCGGCCAGACAGACAGATAGTTTTAGGTCAATACCAGGCTGAAGCCGAAAGTTATGCCAATGGTTCAAAGGAACATGCAACAGTAGTATTTACACTCTCTGCTCCCACAAACCCCCGGGCAATATCGTTTTCATCGGGTGTGGAGTTCTTAAGAGACCTGTCAGGACCCAGGACCGGACAGCATAAGGTGCCGCCTGAAACCAACATCCATGTCACAGTCACCGTGAACATTGAAGGTTCCCTTTACAATACCAACCTGGTTGATTACTTCCCGAAAGACTGGATAGTAACGAATCCAAACAACGGCATTGTATCAGCATACGATGCACAATATAATATGATTACATGGCCTGTTTCTATCAATGGGTCAATGACAAAATGGTATACTATCGAAAGTCCGCAGAGGACAACTCCGCCAACATCCTACAATTTCTTTACCGGGCTGGGTGGCAATACCTCCGGACTATGGAAGGTTATGGTTGCAGACCCAACCAATACCTATTATTTCCATCCTGAAACCGTAAATGTGGGAGTAGACGGCATCCGGAAGGTCGCCAATTCCACAGACAACACAGGCGATACCACAGACGATACGACCGCAGGACCCTTATACACTTCGGGTAACCCGGCCACATTCACCGAACCCCCGGGTTTCAGGTTCTATACCGATCCGGTTTTTTCCTCACCTTTCACGTTCACATCTGACACTACCATTACCATGTGGTTTGACAATAACTACAACGATTCCAACAATGGAACTATCCATTACAAAGCCATAATCTATGACTACAACCCAGCCACTGGCAGCAATATTTCCCTGGGGAGTGATGAGCAGGATTTCATTCAGGGGCTCACCCAACTGACATTCATTATTCCTACAAATAATACGTCGGTCGCCGGTGGTCACAGGGTAACAGTGGTATTCCAGGTAAACGGTACGGACAGGACCGATGACTATAGACCCGCTATTGTCTATGACAGTACCACCAATAACTCACGTATGACCTTTTCGTATGTTGTGGATACACCACCTCCTGGAACGCCGACAGAACTGATCATATTCACAGATAAGAAAGTCTATACAGACTGGGTAATAAAAAGCAATCCAGCAAAGGGTGGTCCAGCATCAGTAATCGCATATCAGGGAACCCGTGCAGTTGACTTAAAAATGTATGTGTACGCAGTGGTCCTTGATGAAAGTGGCAAAATAATGACCGGCAGGACTATCACTGGTACCCTGGATGATATCGAGAGGTTAGACCACCAGCATAAAGCTGATATTTCCGTACATCATAATGTCATGAACAATCCTAGTTTTTATGATAATATAAGTTTCAACCTTAACGATGACGGAACCTTATCAGGCATCGATGTTGCAAATGATGGCATATATGTAGCTGAAATTGACCTGTTAGATATTGATACTACAAATGCAACAAACCTGCTTGAAGACCATCTAAAACTTAATATTACCGTCACAGATACCGGAGTGGGTACCAGATATACCTATGTTCTGCTCAGTGCTCTGAGGTGCCATCAAGACACTGACCCTACCAGTCACCCTGTTCAGCATACAGGGTCAAATGATGAGGGAACTGCTCTTTGTGTTGTCTGCCACACCGGAAGTGAACATTTTTTTGAAACTATATCCGGGACGATACCTGAACCTATGCTGGATGTGCATGTCGGAAGGATGAATCCGCCCGGAATTTATACTGACTCAAGTAACGATTTTTCAGATTTCATCTGGAACAGTTCTAAAATTCCTAAAACCGGAGTTGGCAATATTGAATGGAATAGTATTGTCCCGGGCACAAGGTATTGTGCTGCCTGTCACTTTACCACGGGTAAATTCTATGATTACGGAAATGGTGACCGGACTACTCTCACTGACAGACCATCATGCAACGTGGCATCAGTTTCCCAAAATACGGCAAGTGGTCAGGTCTTACAAACTATTACCTGTCATGACACAACAGAAATGATGGGAACAACCACCCCTGCATGGAATACAGCATCTGCCGTTTCCACACATGCGTTGAATTATGATATCTATAAAGCAAAATCTCACAATCATTCTGGTTTCGTTATCCAATGTATCCTGTGCTGTTTGCCATGGTACAACACATAGTCTCACCATGCCCAACATGTCAGCTGACATAACCAGCAGTGGAAATATCAACAACCAGTGTTTTCCCTGTCACTCAAATACAGGGCCTACGAATTCTTTGAAATATCCTCATGATTCAGGTACTACTGACTGCAAAGCATGCCACATGGATTCCAGCAAGAGTCTAAACGTTCATCTGGTCCCCGAGGCAGGCATACCCAACCCCAACTGCAGCCAATGCCACGACCTGGGTGGCATGGCATTGTATCTCATTGACTATAACACGCTTAATAAGAGCGATTATGTCCATAACCAGTTAAACATATCAGAGGGTAGATACCCGCTGAACTACAATGCGTCGAATGGCTCAGCATCACGACCTGCAGATGACAGGCTTTGCTGGGCCTGCCATGGTGAAGACGATAACGGTGATGGCATTGCAAATTATTCAGAACAACCTGCCAGCGGCCATCCCGTCAATTACATGACCCCGCATGCATGCGAGGACTGCCACCAGAACGCATCCGCACCGTGGAATGCTCCACAAAATGTTGCACACAGCAATGCGTCATCTGATACACAGACACCCGGTGCACTTCACTGTTATGACTGTGACGGTAATGATGTAATGTATAACAGGTCCCACCAGGATGATGATTTCCACTTTAACCTGAAGAATTCACTTGCTGCTCATTACGACATTGGCTTTCCTGAACTTAAAGCACTGCGGGGCACGACCACATACTGTATCCTGTACTGCCACCAGAACACTTCGTCTCCGTTCAGGGATGTGTTCGACGACTTTGAAAATACGGAATTACCCAACCATTCGTCCATGAATTCAAGACCCCAAAACCAGAGCTGTGTTGCACCACAGTGTCATGCAGCAACTGCATTGCATGATGCTTTAATGAAGAAACCCACGCTTGAGAGCGGCCAGTTCGGGAATGAAAATTGCACTGCCATTGAGTGCCATGATCCGGCAATGTTCAGGAACCATAACAACATAGTGAATTGTACATCATGCCATATGGACAATTCCGGACCGAATATCCACCCGATAAAATACCTGCAGAACAATGGCTGGGACTTTGTACAGTTGAACTATACGGCTGCTGATTGCAATCTCTGCCACAAAAATAATCTTGCAGATGCAAATATGTACAAATGGGGATTGAACCCTGTAAAAATAGGGATCCAGCATCATTCAGATAACCCCGGGAATGGCAGTATCTGGAACAGGACCAGCGAACCGTTCTGGACATATGTACCAAATACCATAACATTTGTTACTGGCTGGCAAAACAACTCAGTACGGGGCTTTTTGACAGGCTTTGCTGCCATGCAGGATACCAACGTGTCGTCAACCATAATAAGCGAGAACACTACAGATGAATCTTTTGTAGGGTATTATCCGGACAATACTGATTTCGCTGTGAATGCAACAGGATGGGTCTCATCCGACACGTTAAGCGGGACAAGTGCATACTCAGGTACAATCGGTAATACACCCGGTGCGATAACCGTTTCTTCAATAAAAAGGAACGATGTGGTAGATTCCTATTGGAATGCCAATTTCACTTATCCAAGAAGCAATAAAGTCACAGAGGTAATAGTTAAACTCGACAGTATGCTTGTCATTGCTTCTGACATGGACACAACTGCCACCAGGGCAATAAATGTAAGTATCGATGACAATAGCGGAAATGTAACCGAGGTCTATAGCAGGATCCTGCCTTCGAATCCTGAATCCCGGTGGGTGGAAAGTGGAGACATATCGGTTCCAAATCCGGACACCGTGTTCTGGAAAAATGGTGATTACACTATCAGAATCAGGACAAGGTTCTCAGCCCTGAATACAAAAACGGTCAATATAAAAACCGCATATGATAATGTCCATGTGGACCTTTATGAAACGGATTATAAGAAGTACAATTTTACATTATATATTAATAATACTCCACCAAGTGACAGATATAGTCTGTTCATAGGGTATCATTCGCACATGGAATCTGCAGAGTTATATGTAATGAACAATTCTCTTTTTGAATTGAAAGCAAACCTTAATGTCGGTGCATTCACCAGCGCAATAATACCACTGAGCCAACAGGAATTCAATAATGGAAACATTACTCTTCTCATCAAAGACAGTAACGGTCCTGGAACGACTCCTGCTGATATTGATGTACATGCATCCTGGCTGGACATAGAATACCTGTTTGTGCGTTCATACGGGTGGGTGAACAACAGGTCGGTCCGTTATGCTTGCGAGTACTGCCACGCTCCTGACGACCACCATGAATATGCACTGGGATTACCGTATTTTTTCAAGGGTACTAATTACGTGGGTCAACAGGTAAACAACTCGACGACATGGTGTGCATCGTGCCACTACCAGGGTTATGTAAGCGGTGGCAACAGTTACTCTGATATGGTTAATTCCTTCCTGAACCACAGTCTCCCCGTGCCACCTGAGATAACCGGACATCCTGAATACGGTGTCAATGCATCCATAGACCCTGATTATTTCAACCATACCGGTTTTAGCACGTATAATGACTCGGAATGCTGGACCTGCCATAAAGGTAATCTTCCAGAAGGTACGAACAGTACCGTCTTTATACATTATGTATCGACCGATGTTCTGGAATACGTGAATTTTAGTGTGAACAAGACCATTGTACCCGGACCGGGTCTTGAAAACTATACCATTACACTTAACCTGACCAATCCTGACATTTCAAACCAGACGAACCTCAGTGTCTATGACCTGGTACCTGTCAATTTCACCATCACCAACCCGGTGCCAAATTATAATGGGTCAAATGCAACCAGATACTACTGGACCATGGATCTCATGGCAGGGGAAAGTAAGGTCGTGACCTATACCATGGTGGCAACCGGAAGGTACAATATTTCTGATGTTCTCACGGTGGGTGTGTTCTAATGAGATACTGCCGCCAGGTTCCCTCAATTGTGCTGTTACTGTCTCTGTCCTTGCTGTTCAGTTCGCCAGTATCGGCAATTCCCCTGAACCTGCATCTCGATACTACCGAATACATCAATAGCCTGGTTTTTTATTCAGACGGGAACTACAGTCTCAGTGATGCCACGGGTTCACTCTATATTACGAATCCATCCCTGAACAATACCATAGCAGATATCAACATTGATTTTACCAGTGGCATTACACCTTCCAATATCCATATCAACAAAACTTGGCTGCAATAATACGACCGTTGTATCGTACCAGATTGCCAGTTCCGCCATCAGCCTTCCAATATCAGTGGTCGAGACCTTAACGCCTGCAACACTTGTACCGGGTATTAACCAGACCATTGTTTTCAATGTAACAATCAACAATTCAGGAATTGAAGATATCAATATTGTCCAGTTTGACAAGGTATTCCCGTCCGAACTGAACTATCATAACATCACAGCCACAAATGGCAGCGTGAATTTTTCGAACACTACGAATACGGTTGTCTGGACTAATGTTACCATCCATCCCGCATCCACCGAGAGCATGCAAATACTGTTTTCTACCACATCCACCACCAGCATTACCGTTCAAGATTCCAACGTATCATTTACTCTTCCCACCTATTCGGCATCCACATCTCTTTCATTATCTGGTGTCACTATCTCCACGAACTTCACGCTTGAAAAAGAGAAAATTTCCAAGGATAGGTGGAGGGTCGGTTTACGGGTGTGGGATGAAAGCGAGTTCAATTATTCACAGTATAAGTCTGAGATATATCTCTCAGACACAATGCTGAACAATACTGCGCTCATCAAGACATTCTACCCGAACGTCATCCTCCAGCCCGGACAATCATGGCACGGTGAACTATTCTATGATTACCCGGATGTCCCTGTTTTCTTTGGACAGGTATACTATACCGTATCGTTCAACCTTTCAGGCAGTTCAGTGCCGGTAACACCGGTAAAAAGTGGAGGTTACATCATCAATTCCATTGTTTCCCCTGACAAAGGACCGGGTAGCGGTGGAGGTGGCGGTGGAGGAGGTGGCGGCTCCTCGGGAGAAGACTTCTACAATATCGTATGTTCGGAAACAGACCGGCAAAGTGTACAAAAAAATGCATCTGTCAGTTACAGCTTTAATCTCGATTGCACTATTGTAAAACATATCAATTTCACGTCTCTTGTCAGTGCGGGAGAGATCGCTTCAAAGGTGGAAGTATTGAACAGTACGTCCTCGCTGGTCAATGCAACTCCGCCCGGGTTAGTATTTAAGAATGTTAATATCTGGCTTGGGAATTATGGATGGGCCGTACCAAAGAATATTGATAATGTAACAGTCGTTTTTGTTGTTGACAGGACATGGATATCTGACAAGTATATTGATGTATCCACTATTGCCCTGTATCGTTATGTCGACGGGGTCTGGTCTAAACTAGATACAACATATGTAAAAGAAGATGCCACTTATTATTATTTTGAAGCAAAAACACCGGATTTTTCGCCGTTTGCGATTTCAAGTGAGGCATCATGGTTAGAAATGATGCCATTACCCACATTTACCGCCATTCCCACACCAGTTGAGCAAAAAGAAACGCCTCCATCAAATGAAACGAGCGTACCGGTAGAAAAGAAAAAGCCATGCTGGTTATTGCTCCTGATACAGGTAATCAGTTACCTTGCACTATTTGTTTATCTGTGGAGAAAGGAATTGCGTGAATGGATTTAGAGAGACCCTGTACAATTTTATGGTTATCTTTACCATCGTGCGGGAAAAACCGATTTACCTTGAACATTATTTCACATCTTCAATTCCGATAAGCACCACACCGGCCCCGTCAAGCACGTTGATGGCATTATGTATGTCATCCACCCTGATTATCAACAGCGCCTTCTCAGTTGCCGTGGCAAAGGCATAGGCATAGTCCACGTTGATATTATTAGAACCAAGCACTGATGCAATATCATGCAGGCCGCCGGGTGAATCGCTCATCTCCACGCCAAGCACTTCAGTTTCGGAGACCGTGAATCCGGCATCGTGTAATACATCATGGGCCCTGTCAGGTTTATCAACAACCATGCGCAGTACGCCAAAATCCCCAGCCTCTGCAATAGTAAATGCCCTTATATTGATGCCTGCGGATTTCAGCTGCCCGGTGATCTCCTCAAGCCTGCCCGGTTTATTCTCGGCAAATATGGATATCTGTTTGATCATTTTACTTTCCATGTTCTCCACTCCATATCATATTTTCCTTTTATCAATAACCCTCTGTGCCTTACCCATGGACCGCGGGATGGTCCCCGGTTCCACAAGTTCGACCTTTCCTGTGATGTTCAGTACCGTATGAAGTGCCTTGCCTACCTTTTTCTCAAGCTTCATCAGGTCAGATATCTTATCACTGAACACGTCCGCGGTCACCTCGACCTTGACCGTAAGCTTATCAAGTTCCCCCTCACGTTCAACAATGAGCTGGTAATGTTCGGCCACTTCGGGTATCTCCATCAATACCGCTTCCACCTGTCCCGGGAACACGTTGATGCCCCTTACGATTATCATATCATCGGTCCTGCCCAGGATACGCATGATGCGCGGATGCGTCCTGCCGCATTTGCAGGATTCGCTTCTTATCACGGTCAGATCACCGAGGCGGTATCGTATCAGCGGCAGCGCTTCCTTGACCAGCGTGGTCACGACCAGCTCCCCCCTCTCGCCGTCAGGTAATTGCTCCCCGGTCTTCGGGTCAATGACCTCTATCAGGAACTGGTCTGCCCAGATATGGATGCCGTCCTGGTACGTACATTCGGTGAACAGGGGACCGCTTATTTCTGAAGTCCCGAAAATATCGTACGCCTTGATGCCGGTCTGCTCTTCGATCCTTCTGCGCATCTCCTCAGACCACGGTTCGGCCCCGAATATCCCGCATTTCAATTGAGTGTCGTTAGCTATACTGATACCCATTTTCTTTGCGACCTCGTGTATGTGAAGGAAATATGACGGTGTGCAGGCGATAGCAGTGGAGCCCAGGTCCTGCATCAGTTCTATCTGCCTCTCAGTATTCCCGGAACTGGTTGGAATGGCACTTGCCCCGACCATTTCCGTACCATAATGCAATCCCAGTCCGCCCGTGAACAGGCCATACCCGTAACCAACCTGCACCACATCTCCCCGGCCTATGCCAATAGAGGTCAGGCCACGGGCAAGTGAGGTGCTCCATTCTTTGACATCATTCTGGGTATATCCCACAACAGTCGGTTTGCCGGTGGTACCGCTGGATGCATGGTAGCGGACAACCTGGCTTTGCGGGACACAGAACATGCCTGTGGGATATGTATCCCTGAGGTCCTGTTTGACAGTGAAAGGAAGTTTCTTCACATCCTCAAGGGATTGTATATCAGAAGGCGAAACCCCTACTTCGTCAAATCGTTTCCTGTAGAACGGAGAATGGTCATACACATATCGGACCAGTGATTTCAGTTTATCTTCCTGGACCTTTTTCAGTTCATCTACAGGCATTCTCTCAACAAGCGGGTCCCAGTATTCAGGCATGGTAATCCCTGAATACTCTTCTCTAAAAAGATATAAAATGTTTGGTTTAACGTGAACGAAGATACTCAATGCTCTCCTGTGCTGCATCGAAAGTCCTGGATTCCAGTACGTACCTGATATCACGTTTGGGAAGTTTCCCGGTCACAGCGGCCCAGTCAACCGAACCTTTGCCCAGAGGCAGGTGTTCATCCCTGCGTCCCTTGTTATCGTGAAGATGCACGTGCACAATGTTAGCCTGACATTTTTCAAGGAATGAGGTTACAGCCTTATTGGTGTTGGCATGCCCCACATCAAAGGTCAATCCCAGGTTATC
Organism: ANME-2 cluster archaeon; assembly: GCA_019429385.1. Classification (NCBI taxonomy): domain Archaea; kingdom Methanobacteriati; phylum Methanobacteriota; class Methanomicrobia; order Methanosarcinales; species ANME-2 cluster archaeon. The sequence continues at coordinate 122,000 of JAHYIS010000001.1, forward strand.
CCGGTCAACCGATTCTATCATACCCAGCATTTCCTCGGCATGCTTGCCGAAAATGAATTCCATGTTGACCATATTCTCAACCCCGACGGTCATGTCGAACAGGGCCGCATGGTCACACAATTGCCTGAGTCCCTGGATGTTGCGCTGCCATGCAAGGTCAGGTAGCTGCATACCCAGCGGGGAAAGATGGCCCGGATGTACCACGGCCAGTTTAGAACAGGGAGCCATAAGCTGTATCCATTGCATCATCTGGCGGAGGGTTTCATTCCAGATAGGTTCATTGAGACTGGCAAGGTTCAGGTCAGAGAAAGGGAGATGAACGCTCAGGTCCAGACCAGTGGTCTCAAGGACCGATGCTATTTCGTTGATGTTCAATTCACCGGGCCTCTGTCGCCCGTCACACACCAGCTCCCAGCCAGTAAATCCCATGTCAATGAGCGTGCTGGCAAATTCAGACAGGTCACCCGCCGGTGGAGGGTACGAAAAACTAAGATGCCCGGGGTCAAGTCCAAAACTCATATTATCACGTGAGGGTAAAATGGATATCTCGAATCAACGGGATACCAGCGTCCCGCTGTGCCGCCCTGCAGCAGCTTCAATAATATTATGGGGCTCCCTTCCGTCAATAACAATGGTCCTGATACCACAGCGCTGGATTATCTTGGCGGCCAGGGGGTCAAGAGGCGAATTGGAACCTGCGACCATATCAATCTTCATCACCACATCCACAAGCTGGGCAGGTGTCATGGTATCGAATTTTCGTGCATCTTTATCGGTATTCGGGTCTGCTGAATATACCCCGTCCACTGATGTGGCATTGATGAGCAGGTCAGCACCCACGTACTCAGCCAGAACGGCTGAGACCGCATCAGTGGTCTGGCCAGGTATCAACCCTCCCATCACCACGATATGTCCGGCAAGGGCTGCCTTTGCAGCTTCAGGGTAACTGGTAGCAGGTTCGAGGTACGCGCGCTTGCCAAGGGCGGATATCAGGAGCCTGGCATTGACGCGGGTAATATCTATCCCGATAATGTCGCATTCCACGTGGTTGGCACCCAGCACCCTGGCAGTTTTTATATATTCCCTGGCAACCCTGCCGCCCCCGACGACCACATACACAGTATGGACCTTTGCAAGCTGTTCGATGCTCTTTGCATACTTCTGTATCCTCTCAGGGTCAAGGTCACTTGTCAACACAGACCCCCCTATCGAAACTACGATTATCATTGATATTACCTGTCCCTTTTTTCGCTGTACCTTACGTTACCTTACGTTACCTTAAACCTGAATACTTTTTCAATATAATTTACTTTTTACCTTCTCGTAAAAACCGTCATTATTGATACGTACGAAACGCGCCGGGTTGGCTGCTTTTTCAATCGTTATGACATCGTTTGAGGAAATGCCCTGTGAATACTGTCCATCCACTACCACCACTGCTTCTTTATGCGGCAAAAGCAGTTCCACTTTAATCCTGCTCCGGCCCGGTATGGCCCAAGGACGTGAAGACAGTTTGAATGGAGCAAGAGGTACCACCACGGTGGCATCCACCCTTGGGTCTACAATAGGACCCCCGGCGCTCATGGCGTAGGCAGTCGAACCGGTGGGCGTGGCAATGACCAACCCGTCAGCCCTCAGTTCTTCCAGTTTACGCTCATCTACCCAGACCTTATAGGCAAGTATCTTTGCAGGATGGGCGGTAATGATGACAACTTCATTGGTGGCAGGCGGAAGTTTGACATCATTTATCCACACTTCCAGGCGGAACCTTTCATCAACCTGGAATCCGGGAAGGATGGAATCAATGGTCTGCAATGCTTCTTCTGCGTCCACATCCACAAGAAAACCCACCGTGCCCATATTTACACCAATAACCGGTAGCGGGTCATCCATGTGCTGTATGGCCCTGAGTACCGTACCGTCCCCACCCACTGCAATAATTAACTCCACGCCCTCCTGGCGCATCTGGCCTACCGGCATACCTTCGAGACCCAGTTCAACGGCAGTACCAGGGTCCACAAAAACGTCAACCTTCTTGCGAAGATGTTCAATGATCTCGCCTGCAATACCCACAGCACTAGGCCTGTCACAACGGGAGACCACTCCAACCTTTTGTATCATTGAATTCCCCTTCAATTCCTTCCTTTTTAAGATAATAAAAGTAATATAATCTGGTACAGTATTATAACCCTATTGTTTTTTCAAGAGCGGTATGGACAATGCCATTTGATGCCACAATGTTTACCCTGTCGGTGACATTGAGTTCACCGATTGGCAGATTTCCCTGCCCGTCGGTCACCCTGCCACCCGCCTCTTTAACTATCAGCAAACCGGCCGCAACGTCCATGATGCGCAGCCTGTCACGGGTATCGACAAAAGCATCAAAACCGCCTGACGCCACGTAACACAGTTCCAGTGCCGCACTGCCCAGGGTACGGATACGCCGCACCTGCCGGCCCAGGCGTTTCAACACATCCCAGCCGTCATTGTAAGCATAGGCAGCCACTGTGAGGTCCTCTAGTCTATTGACCGATGATGTATGTATCTCCTGGCCATTGCACAACGCACCTTCTCCCAGGGATGCAGTAAAATCCGTGTCATTGGCAAGGTTATATACTTTGGCGTATCTGATGTCTGAAAGGTCATTATTTCCAATGGCTATGGAAACTGAGTAAAAGGGAATATTGTGGGTTGCATTGAAAGTGCCGTCAAGCGGGTCCAACACCACAGTAAATTCCGGCCGGTCTCCATAGGTGAAAATACCTTTCTCTTCTGATACCACCTTCATATCAATACCAGATGATGCCAGTATCTCAAGTGCGGCATCCTCGGCGACGATGTCTATAAACCTGGAAGGAGTGCCGTCTGCACCCATGCCCACAACGCGGTCTCCTTTTTGAGTACCCACCAGTTCCTTTGTTGCCCGGGCCACAGCATCTGCCACATCATCACACAAAACGGCAATCTCGGTCAAGCTCAGGCCCCCGGTTCCCGGGGGAGCGTCCCCACAGCAATGAATCGCTGTCGGGGTTTGTTCAGGTCCGCTATAATGAATGTATCTCCCGCGCTATAGGCCAGTTCTTCATCAATGCTCAGGTGAACCCTGCACTGGCTACCTGCCTTGACTTCAGGTACACGTTGTCCGCCCACGGTGATACCTGATATTTTGACCGGGCTGGACTGGAGAGAAACGTACACGTGCAACGTAGTTCCCACGGACATTCCGGGACTGAATCGCGACACATTGCACTCAAGTTCAATATCATCAGAGCAGATCTCTTTAATTGAGATGATATGGCCCCTGTTCACTTCCTTTGCCTGGACGCCTTTGAGGGCCAGGCCGACACGCGAACCGGGTGGGGCAGATGTTGAATCGATATCATGCATCTGGATATTGCGGATCTCTACCTCGCGCTTTATAGGATGGATGGTGAGTTTATCTTGCTTGTGAATGGTGCCCCTGGTCACCCGTCCCAGTACTACCGAACCAATGCCTTTTACGTTAAAGGAATGGTCCACTATCACCCTGGGGGGCTGGTCTGCGGTCTTGAGATGCTGTACTGCAACGTGTGCATCGAGTTTGTTAATGGCTTCCTTTAACTCTTCCATTCCCTCAAAAGTGCTGGTGGAAACCGCCATGATATCCCAGTCCCGGGCAGTTGTATCTTTTAGCATTGCCCTGAACTTTTTTGCGTTCTCCTGCAGTTCATAGGAGTTTGACCTGTCAGCCATGGTCTGTACAACGATGCCCTGCCTGATACCAAGCAGGTCAATGGCTATCACGCACTCCCCGGTCGCTGCATCCATTCCCTTGGGCGGGATACACAGCAATACCATGTCAACCATGCCCAGTGCTGTCATCAAGGGTTTCGGGGATGCCGGATATCCAGATGGGTCTATGATAGTCAGTATCTGCTCGCCTTTGGCAAAGTCATACAGGGTAATGTCACTCTCATTTCCCTTTTTGCCAAGCTTGGCAGCCAACGAGCTCCTGCCCGAACCTTCTCCTCCGATAATTGCTATTGATACCATAATTCATTCAACACAAGTGTTTTTTACCCGATAATGATATCCCGGGTACTATAAGTAGTAAATGCTCTAAAAGGTAATGAATATTTTCACATAAAAACTCGTCGGCTTCATTTTTCACGTGCTGTGACCTTCATAAAGGAATGCAAAAACCTGGTGTTCTAATAAAAACTATTTTCATTCAATCCTTCATATTTGAGGAAACGTATTCAACAGACCGCATATTCTTTCCGATGGAAAGACTGTCCTGATAAAATCCCTATCTTGACAATGGATTATTTATATGGGCCTGACCGGATTTGAACCGGTGGCCGCCCGGTTATGAGCCGGGCGCTCTAACCTGACTAAGCTACAGGCCCCCGATAAGGATGAGACGCCGCCAACAGGGCTCGAACCTGTGACATCATGGTTAACAGCCATGCACTCTACCAACTGAGTTATGGCGGCATCATGTTTGCTTTTTTATGCGAGTCGTTCTTAAGGACATGCTTTGATTTAAAGGTTTTGTTTATTTATATATGCATTATCCCTAAGGTTTTGGCAAATGTTTAAATAAAAAAGTGAGGATATAATGGTTTTATAAATAGTAGGTCCATATTAGTATTATTTAATAATTCTCTTTCAATACATTGGTGAAAAAATAATGACGGGTGGCACTACATTGGAACTATTCTGTCCAAGATGGAACAAACCAGTTGCTGAAGCCATCTGTAACATTTGCAAGGACCAATGTGATAACTCTGTTGCCAACCCTGACAATTTTATTGCCAAAAAACTGATCTTAGACCTGGAAAAAGTAAAAGGAAACCGTCTCAAGATCCATCTGCTAAAAAAGCCCATCGTTGAATTAAGCAAAGAAAAAACGGCATCAGAATCTTTACCTGAGCATACACCAGAACCTGTGGCAGAACACGCACAGGAATCTATGCCGGTACATGCATCAAAACCTGGGCCAGAACACGCACAGGAATCTATGCCGGTACATGCATCAAAACCTGTGCCAGAACATGCACAGGAATCTATGCCGGTACAGGTACCGGAACATGGACCGGAAACCGATCAGGATGATGATGATTTTGAAGCGGAATTGAATAATATGGACTTCTTAAAAACAGAGATAGAAGAAACATTCAAAGAGAGGGCTGACATGATCATCGAGTCTCTCGGTCTTGCTCATATGAGGCAAAAAGATAAAGCTGAGAAAGAAGATGAAAAGACCTGAACGTATTCCAAGGTCCATTTAATGTCTTATTTATCCCTTCGTTCCTTATCGGGCCTATTCTTTCCTTTGCTTTTTGAGTATTACTGCAGACAATATCATAATAGCCATGACAAGTGGTGCGCTAAGGCCTGGTATGATGGCGCCATCACCAAAACTCACATCCCTGGTACTGAGGGGAGATGGAGTATCTGTAGACACGGCCGTATTGGTTGCAGTTGCCGTTGGTTTTGTTGTAACCGTGCTGGAAGGTTCTCCGTATCGTAGATAGATATCAATAAAATGACACACGCTGCCTGACGTGCCCCTGAATACTGAACCCAATTTCAGGGAAACGATCAGGGAACTTGTTGAGTCATAGTATTCAAATTTCTTTCCAGCCTGAAGCAGGTTTTCGTTTAGCATTTCCCCATCTTTCCAGATAGAAACAAAAGCCTGTTCTTCAACATAGTCCACCCCTTCCACCATGATGTAATAACCATTCCCTATGTCCCAGGAACTTCCATCCCTGACATCTTTTTTCTCCAGATTCTGGGATGCAAATACAGGGGCAGTAAGATACATAAGCATAAGTAAAATTACAAAATGTTTTTTGTGGTCCATTGTTTTTCACCTTTAAGCGTTTTTGACAGTAACAGTAATAGTTATTATTTGATTCATCATATATAAAATATGACTTAATAAAATGATCTGGCAGCAAGCAAACCGGAAACAATCAGGACAATGTTCTGTTCTTCACATCTCAAAGTCTACGAAAAGACTGTACGATATTCGTTATATGAAAACTGCTACTCTTGCCCCATACACCACTGCTGTAATGTTCGCAATAGACGTATTCTTCCATTCGCTCACATCTACCCGAGTATTTTTCAGGGAGTTTTCTGTTCCCAACAATTAATGCACAGCAACCTGTTTGCATACGCGGACATCTGGCAGGTAGTATCAAACGATTTCCTCTTCTATTTGACCATTATTAAAGTAATTAAGTTAACTAAATTAGTAATAGTGTTTCAAGATAAATAATTAACGCTCGATACCTGAAACATCGGCCTGTGTAAGACCAAATGTCCCCAGAAGGGCTACGGTGCCTTGATTAAATGCTACGCAACTGTTCTATCGGGTGTATCCGGACTAACCGCCACATAGCTATGATAGTGGATAACAGACCCAGTGTTATTGCCATTACAAATCCTCCCGCCAGGAACATTTCATCCAGTACCAGCACATTTTTAAAACCCATCATGGATTCAATCCCGTGGTTCAGTCCTATCGTGAAAGGTATGCTCAAAACACATCCGGCGATCCCTCCCAGAAGGCTGATTATCAATCCTTCCAGTCCTATACTTTTTACCATTGACCACCTGGACAGGCCAATAACCTGCATGATACCTATCTCTTTGCGTTTCTCGTTTATGGATAGCAGCGTGGTGTTCACGACAAGGGCGCCCCCCATGACCAGTGCCAACACCACCATTGAGGCAGCACTGTAAAGCATTATGCTGTTCTCTTTTATTACCTTCTCGAGAAACTCCATGTTTGTGCTCACCACATAGTTCGGATAGGCCACTTCAAGGTCGGCTTTGACCGCATGAACGTCTTCAGGGTCTTTCAGTCTGACCATTATCATGGAAGCGCTGTCATAATAGTGGTTGCCGGTAATATCCTGGAATTCTGAAAAAGGGAATATGATCATGGGATTGACGCTGAATCCTGCCAGTGAGTTGGTGACTCCCACAACCTTGAATACCTGCCCTTTTGCATCTCCAACAGATTTACCCACGTGTATGGTATCACCCACATTAACATTCAACAAAGCAGATGCGCGGCTGTCCACCAAAACTTCCCGTGTCCATGCTCCGTTATACGCCCCGCCATTATAGTGGGAACTGGTGTTCAGGGGGGAACCTTCGGAAATAACAACCATGGGCCCGCTCGTTTCCACTCCCAGTCCGAATACCGCCCTGGGATTTACATCATCCCTGTAGGCATAGATCATTTCAGTGAGCATGGGGATGGTGTGGGTGATCCGGGGGTCTTTCACGGCATCATATGAAAGCTGGTGGGCATTGTTTATTTTTGCCGCACCAACGCTTGCATAGCTGGCGCGCAGGTCAACAGGTTGGCCTGTTATCCAGAGATGCATCAAACTCTCCTTGAAAGCACTTTCACCCGTGGTCACAAGACCACTACCCAGGGATGCCAGCAGTATCACGGACAATACTGCTATTGTTACCGCAGCGATGTTAAGTGATGTCCGGACCCTGTTTTTCATTATGTTCTTGAGCGCAAGCATGATACCTCATGATAGTACGTGCCGTAGATATAATAATGTTAATGCAAATATATTGCAGACACAGTTTGTTGGCAGCAGGTAGAAGCTGTCACGGTCACAGAGGAAGAGAGATGGATGCTCATTTTCAGACAATAGTCCGGGCAACAGGGAACCATGATGAACCCGCATTATGTGAGATGATCGTACAAAGCCTGTCCGTGAGTGTGAGCAAGAGTTTACGACCACATTGCGCCGTGCTGTTCTCGGGCGGGGTGGACAGTTCACTCATCGCTGTGCTGGCCGCACGCCAGATACCTGACATCATGCTTATCACGGTTGGTTTTTCGGATTCTAATGATATTGGATGGGCGCCTGTGGCCGCACAATTGCTGGGACTTGGGAACAATCACCATTCAAAAATCATTACCCCCGGGGATGTCCAATCGACGATTCCCCGCGTTATGAAGGTACTGGGAACCGCCGACCCCATGACCATCTCACTTGCAGTACCCCTTTTTATTGCCTGCGTTGAGGCAAAAAGCATGAATATCGGCCTGCTGTTAGCCGGACAGGGAGCCGATGAACTGTTCGGCGGCTATCACCGGTATCAGGACATTGCACACGAGGGGATGTCTGCCCTGGATGAAGCAATCGCCGCAGATGTAGCCGGATTATCCCGGCGGGACATCCTGCGCGATAGTACCATTACAAAGGCTGCAAACGTGGAGCTTGCGGTCCCGTTCCTTGAACCCGGGATGGTCCAACTGGGCCTGTTCATTCCTGCCATGTTGAAGGTCAGGGAGTCCGGGGGAGAACGGGTTGGCAAGTACATCCTCCGCAGGGCTGCTGAACAGGTTATGCCGGGTGAGATCGCATGGCGGGACAAGAAAGCCATGCAGTATGGCAGCGGCGTGTGGGCGGCTATGGGCAAACTTGCCAGGCAGGCAGGGTACAGGAAACAAGATAAAGGCTATATAAGAAAATATCTTTATTCGGTTGCAGAGGAAAACAGGATTACGCTGGATGTAACATCATGATCACAACAAAGGACGTTGAACATATTGGCTGGCTGGCCAGGCTGAAGATGGAAGAGGAACAGCTTGAAGGATATGCGGGCCAGTTGAATTCGGTACTGGATTATTTCGGACAGCTGGACGAGGTGGATACCGAGGGTGTGGAGCCCACCTTCCATGTTTTGAAAGTTAATAACGTGTTCAGGGATGATGAGGTCACTGGCTGCCTCACCCATGACGAGGCCACGGGCAACGCGCCCAGGACGCAGGATGGCTACTTCAAGGCCCCCAGGATAATCTGAGGTAAATGGAATGATAACAGTAGCACAGACCCTTGAAGCAATACGAAATTCGTCAGTTGAGGACGTACTAAACCAGTGCATCGACAGGATAGAGAGCGGCACGTTCAACACATTCATCACCGTGGCAAAGGAATCTGCCCTTGAGGCGGCCGGGAAAATGGAAGGACATACCGGACCCCTGGCAGGCATACCCATTGCCATCAAAGATAATATATCGACCAGAGGCATTCAGACTACCTGTGCATCAAAGATACTCGGTGGTTATGTGCCGCCCTATGACGCCCATGTTATCGAGCGCCTGAAAGCGGCAGGGGCCATTATTGTTGGCAAAGCGAACATGGATGAGTTCGCCATGGGCACCTCCACTGAGAGCAGCCATTACGGCCCCACGCTCAATCCCTGGGACCCAGAACGGGTGCCGGGCGGTTCATCCGGTGGCAGTGCTGCCACTGTGGCTGCCAGCGAGGTGCCGCTGTCACTGGGCTCAGATACCGGCGGCTCGGTCAGGTGCCCCGCATCTTTTTGCGGCGTGGTGGGGCTCAAACCCACCTATGGCGTGATATCCAGGTACGGGCTGATCTCCTATGCCAACAGCCTGGAGCAGATAGGACCTATTGCTTCCAATGTTGAGGATATGACTTTATTGTTCAATGTAATTGCCGGACACGATGCAAGGGATTCCACGTCAGTAGCCGGAGAGAAGGATTATACAAAGGCACTGGTGGACGACGTGAAAGGACTGACCATTGGGGTGCCGGAAGAATATTTCGGTGAGGGGATCGACCCGGCTGTGGAGAAGTCGGTTTGGGACGGCGTGCACAGGCTGGAAGAGCTGGGTGCATCGTGGAAAGAAGTGAAGATGGCGCATACAAAGTACGCACTTGCTGCCTACTATGTCATTGCGATGAGCGAAGCGTCCTCAAACCTGGCACGGTTCGACGGTATGCGGTACGGGCTGCGGCTCGAAAAGGACCACGACTGGCATACCACGTACAGCGAGATACGGGCACAGGGGTTTGGCGAGGAAGTGAAACGCCGCATCCTGCTGGGGACCTATGCGCTGTCAGCGGGGTACATGGACAAGTATTACCTCAAGGCGCTGAAGGTCAGGACACTTATCAGGCAGGACTTTGAGCAGGCTCTCAAAGATACCGACGTGCTCATAGCACCTACCATGCCCACTCCGGCATTCAAACTTGGGGAGAAGATAAGCGACCCTCTGACCCTGTACATGGCAGATGTGAACACCGTTCCCATTAACCTGGCAGGCGTGCCTTCGGTCTCATTGCCCTGTGGTTTTTCGAACGGGCTGCCGATAGGGTTGCAGGTAATGGGACGGCATTTCGACGAAGCGACCATTATCCGCACAGCCTATACTTTTGAGCAGAACACTGATTTCCATACCAGAAGCCCGGAGGTGGCATAGATGCGAGAGGGAAGTTTGAAATTGCGCCCATACCTGGATGACGTCGGCGTGATGATAGGGCTTGAGATACATGTGCAGCTGAACAAGCTCAATACCAAGATATTCTGCGGTTGTCCCCTGGATTACCACGATGATGAACCAAACACCCATACATGCCCCGTATGCCTTGGCCTGCCAGGGTCGTTACCTGTGATAAACCGCAAATCTGTGGAATACTCAATCAAGGTAGGACTGGCTCTGAATTGCACGATAGAGGAGCATACCCAGTTCTACAGGAAAAATTACTACTATCCCGACCTGCCAAAGGGCTTCCAGATAACACAGTACGATTATCCTATTGCCTCAAATGGCTACATTAACATTGAGGGCGAGGACGGCGAAGTGCGAATCCGCATCAACCGGGCACACATGGAAGAGGACCCTGGAAGACTGGTACACGAGGGCGGCAGTATCGAGCGCTCCAAGTACACCTTCATCGATTACAACCGCAGTGGTGTGGCACTGCTTGAGATCGTGACCGAGCCCGACCTGCGAAGCCCGAAGGAGGCGCGCAGGTTCCTGGATAAGTTGCGCAACATCCTGGGATACCTGGACGTGGTGGATACGACGCTTGAGGGCTCCATGCGTGTGGATGCCAATATCTCGCTGGCGGGCGGCAGCCGGTCCGAGGTGAAGAATATCAGCAGCCACAAAGGTGCGGAGCGGGCATTGCTGTTCGAGATAATCCGGCAGAAGAACCTGCTGCGGCGGGGCGGCAAGGTGGTGCAGGAGACCAGGCACTTTGACGAGGCCAGGGGTGTGACCGTGAGTTTGAGGACCAAGGAGGAGGCGCATGATTATCGCTATTTCCCCGAGGCTGACCTTGGGCCCATCAGGGTGGCAGACTGGGCGCCCGGGATACAGGAGACTTTGCCGGAACTGCCTGATGCCAGGAGAATGCGGTTCGTGTCTAATTATAGTATCACTGATGACCATGCCAGGAGCCTTACTTCCGAGAAACAGGTGGCGGATTTCTATGAACAGGTGGCGGCAGAGGTTGATTCGAAACTGGCAGCGGTCTGGATAGCTGATGTACTGAAGGGTGAACTGAATTACCGGGACATTGGCATTGATGCATTTTCCAGCGAATATATGGTGGCTCTGGTGAAATTGGTGGCCGGGGATAAGATTTCAGAGCAAAGTGGTGTTGAGGTTATCCGCACAATCCTGGATGAGGGTGGTAACCCTGATGAAGTTGTGGCGGCAAAAGGTCTTTTGAAGGCGGGTGGCGACATTGTGACCACGGCTGTGGTCGAGGTCATTGAAGAGAATCCCCAGGCTGTTGAGGATTACCGGTCCGGCAAGCCCGAGGCTGTGAATTTCCTGACCGGGCAGGTCATGAAGAAGACCAGGGGCCGTGCTGATGCCAAAGAAGTTCGCGAGATGATTATCCAGAGGATTTAAATCAAATCGTTGTAATATCGTAATAGAGGTTAGATTATGAAAGAAGAACGCTGGGGAGATATCGGCTCCAAATTCTCACATGTGACGACCGTGCATCCCTGTTATAACGAGAAGATGCATTTCAAGACCGCCCGCATACACTTGCCTGTTGCACCAAAATGCAATATCCAGTGCGGGTACTGTATCCGTACCATTGATAAATGCGAGCACAGGCCAGGTGTGGCCAGTGGTATCATTGGACCGCAGGAGGCGCTGGAGCGGGTAGACAAGTATGTCAAGGAGATGGAGAACCTGAAAGTGGTGGGTATTGCAGGTCCTGCCGAGGCCCTGGCAAACGATGCCACGTTCGAGACCCTGCGCCTGGTGCATGAGAAGTATCCTGACCTGATAAAGTGCGTTGCATCCAACGGGCTGCTGCTCAGCGAGAAGATCGATGCGTTGAAAGCGGTTGGTGTGAGCAGCGTGACCGTTACCGTGAATGCGGTAAAGCCTGAAACTGCGGCTAAGATTTATCACTGGGTGCGGTACCACGGCAAGACCTACAAGGGCCTGGAAGCTGCCGAACTGTTGCTGGAAAAGCAGTGGGAAGGTATCAGGGCTGCCAGTAAAGCCGGGTTGTTGGTTAAGACCAATACGGTGCTGCTTCCTGATATTAATATGGACGAGATCGAGGATATTGCCAGAAAGGCGGCAGAGTACGGTGCTGCTATTATGAATATTATCCCGCTTATCCCGCTGTACGATTTCGAGGGCTCGGAACCGCCATCGTGCGAAGACCTGAATCTGGTGAGGACGCTGGCCGAGGAGTACCTGCCCCAGTTCAGGCTGTGCCAGCAGTGCCGGGCCGATGCTGTGGGTGTGCCTGGTGAGGAGCCCTGTGGGTCTCCAGTGCAGAAGCGGGCGCAGAGTGAATATTATCACGGGTGAGTGAAGGGGTTATCTGGTTGGGTAGGTTAATAGGCAGATAATCCTGAAAATGCTATACAGGCTCCGTTACAATTTGTACGGGGTATACAAGTTACTTCGGGATGGGTGATTCATGCTCGAATAGTGGATAGCTATCCAAAACCTTTTATTTATAACTTAAAAAATAGTGCTTTTAGAATATTTAAAAATTCATCAAGCTTTCCTGAACAGTTTTCTCTTTTTTCTGCTTTTTTGGGTAGAAAATTCCAATAATTATCCAGGTTCCAAACCTAAAATGTGTACCCATAAAGAAATATAAATCTCTCGTTTTCATGAAATCAAAGAATTTCGTACGAATTTTTTCGTTTATTAATTTTGAATCATCATCTCTTAGCATAACATTTCTTGCAAGCTCATTAAGTTCCCAATCTATTAGTATAATCTTATGTCCTTTGCATTCTGGTTCATCTTTGCATTTAAAAATATATCGTAATTCAACTGGCATCTTTACTTTTTCTCTTTTTTCGAGATAATCTCCTGTTAGAGAAAAATATGCCTGATTGTCGTAGATATTAGTACTATTTATTATAATTTCCACATCAAGTAATTCAGGTTTAATAACTCCGAGACTAGCATTTTCAATACTTAATTTTTCTATAGAGGAAACCAGAGGTTGAATTCGATCATGGATGTCTTCATCAATTAAAGGGGTTATTAATTTTTTATAATTAATTACTCTTCTACTCTCTCTTCTTTTATCATTATCTGGATCAGTAAGATAGACTTCTATAGTATCTTTTTTTTTGAAATCAATCAATTTCTCCCCGTAGCTAAATTCGAAAGGATATAGTCTTCTCCATTGATTGTCTTCATTTATCCCTGCCACACACACCAAATGACCATGTCCTTTGCTTTGTTCAGGTGTGGCTCGTACTAAAACTAAAATATTTTCCTTCACAAATGAGTTACTCCCATACCATGTTGTTTTTCAATCTCTTTAGCTATAATTCCTCTATGGCAGAAATCTTTGTCTGCTTCAAAACACAAAAGTGCCACTCTATTTTTTTCAATCAATTTCATTATATAATTTAATTTTTCAGGATGACTTTTCAGTGTAGTGATTTCATATTTTTTAAAAAGATTTTCATAATCATTACGACTAATAAGATTTTCTCTAGATTTTCCATCTATCCCTAATTCTGGGATGTGAATATATTTTATGTCAACTTTTTCTAAAGAATTTATTAATTTATTTCTAGTGAAAGAAAAATTCATACTAAAAGGATTTTTTCTAACATCTATCAGAATTTCTATTTGATTATGTATCAATACATTTAAAAATAAATCGATATCTTTGCCTTCATAGCCAATTGTAGAAAGACCTGGAATAGTCTGTTTATTTATTGTGGGTATAATTTCACTTTTAACAGTAAATTCTGGAAATTTTTGATAAACATATTCCCTTATTTGACGATCCGATTTAAATCGTTTAACGATTCTTGATACTTTAATTGATCCTCGGGAATTAGCAGTTTTAGCAGCTTGTTTCCCTTTATCAGTTAGTCGCAGACCATTACCATTTTTTGAAATAAAATCCTCTTTTTCCAACATATTAAGATCGGAATATATCATATTGGAAAATGGTCCATATTTATAAGGGAAAAAATTATAAAATTTCAAATTTTCATCAATATTTTCTTCGTAATTTAGTAAAAATAAAATTTTCACCAACATAAATTTTGATGATTCCCCTTCTACCGAAAGTCTTTCAACGACTTTCATTAAAATTCTTTGTTTATGAGTTAAAGTTCGCATTTTATCATAATTGTTAAATTTTCATGTCTTTATTGGTTTCTTATGATATATATTCATTATAGGTTTCGTTCAATTTTATATTTAACCTATACCATTTTTATTTAATTTCTATTTTAATAATAGTTACCTTAGAGTGATGTGAAAGTATTATTTAACAATGTTTCTAATTAAATTAATTGCGCCTTATTTAGTAAAAAAATCAATATAAATTCTAACAAATGAGCATCCTCCAGATGCCCCAGACAGAGCGTAGCGCCGTCCGGAGTCCGTGACGATGAGAAAACATGCGTGTCGCCTATGCAAAAGCGGGCGCAGAGTGACCATCAACACAGATGAAGGATACCAATTTACCCCCCCATCAGCAACATTCGGATTAACATCCGATAACTATATAATAATTCGGAACTAAATCATAATAAACATGTTCAGTAAATTTATCAATCGCACAGAAGAACTCTCATCCTTACACCGCGATTACCAGAGCAAAGGCTTCTCATTCACAGTAATCTACGGCCGCCGCCGGGTCGGTAAGACCGAATTGATACACAATTTCCAGCAGGATAAGCCCCACATCTACTTCCTGGCAGACAGAAGGGGCACCAGGCCAAACCTCTACAGATTCAGGAAAAAAGCCGCAGACTTTTTCGAGGACTTCGAACCCAGTCTGGAAACATTTGACGAAGTGTTCAATTACATAAAGATAAAATGGACCCGCAAAGAAAAACTGGTAATAATTATCGATGAATTTTCATACCTGGCCCAGCAGGATGATTCTATTCCTTCTGTCTTCCAATTAATAGTCGATGAGATGTTAAAAGACGGACCATTCCACCTCATACTATGCGGTTCCTCGGTGTCCATGATGGAGAAAAGCACACTCGCATATTCAAGTCCGCTGTATGGCAGAAGGACAGGCCAGATAAAGGTAGAACCTATTATGTTCAGGCATATCGACGAATTCTTCCCAGGATTGCCCCAGGATGAACTGGTGAAAATTTACGGTGCAGCCGGAGGCGTTCCATTCTACCTGCAGTTCTTTGATCCAAAGGACAAATTCCAGGACCATCTCAAACATAACATATTCGCAAAAGAAGCCGTACTGTATGCAGAAGGCGAATTCCTGCTGCGTGAGGAATTGCGGGAGCCTGCCACCTTCATGAACATCCTCTTTGCCATATCAAAAGGTGCCACCAGACCCGGTGAGATTGCCGCCAGTTCATTCATGGAGGCAAAGGACCTGCCATACTATCTGGACACCCTGATACGCTTAGGTTTTGTGAGAAAAGAGCATCCTGTGACAGAGAAAATCACAACAAAAAAGACCATGTACCGTATCCGGGACAATTTCCTGAGATTCTGGTTCAGGTATGTGCTGTTGCATAAGGACTCGGTAGAGCAAGGGGATTATACGCCGGCAATTGAAGACGTTAATAAAAATTACAACACATTTCTTGGTGAAACATTTGAGCAGATTGGCATAGAGATGTTGACGCAACTTAATGTAGCTGGTAAACTACCCTTCAGATTTCATAAGATTGGCAGGCAGTGGGGGAAAATTCCCCTGGCTCCAAAAGGACAGAATGATTATGAGATTGACATAACGGCAGTGAACAACGATACACTGCAAATCCTGTTTTGTGAGTGTAAATGGCAGGACAGGCAGGTCGGTGTTGACATTTACCATAAACTCAAGGAAAAAGCCAGGTATGTGAAGTGGCTCCCAGATAGAAAAGAGTATTTCGGTCTTATCAGTAAATCCGGATTTACTGAAAATCTGAAAAAGACAGCAAAAAAGGATGGGATTTTGCTACTTACCCTTGACGATTATATGGGTGTGATGTAAGGGAGTATTACTCTCAGATTGAAGTCACTCTTACTGAATGCCCAATCGTCACCCATTTCTCTACTGAATTTGACGAGATCGACCAGTTTCTGGGATACTAAAAGGGAAAGCTGGAACTATTGGACGGTTCTATTCTCCATTTTATAGAATTTATTGAAATTGAACATGAGATTGCTAACCGCCTCAAATGCAAATATCACTGGCAGTCAGAAAATGGTGAGTTAATAGAACGATGGGATAATGTACCCCATCATAGGGAAATTGATACATTTCCCCACCACAAACATGATGAAAAAGGATTATATCCTTCTTCGAATGTTCATTTAACAACAATCATTGACCTGCTTGTGGATAAAATATTGATTTGAATTAAACTATTAATTGTATAGATTATTTCTTATGAACCTCTTTAAATCCACAACCATTTGTTCACTCTCTTATTCCCCATTTACTTCTTACTCCATCTAGCTGCCCCCTTGAAGGACATGGGATTGGATGCAGGTGGGATATGACCGGAAATATAATTCCGAAGAGAGTGTACGTTAAGGCGAAGTGTATAAATATTGCGCATATCATATTATTCTTGAACACAAAAATGTTCCAATAATGAATAAAAAGTGGGGAACTATAATGAGTAACAACAATCAGAAACAGAGATTAACTACTGCTTTTGGGATACCGGTCGCTGACGACCAGAATAGCTTTACTGCCGGAGAACGAGGTCCTGTTCTGATGCAGGATGTTCACCTGCTTGAGAAGTTAGGTCACTTTGACCGTGAACGTATCCCTGAACGTGTGGTGCATGCTAAGGGAGCAGGTGCAGGCGGATACTTCGAGGTTACTGCAGATGTTACCAGATACACAAAAGCAAAATTCCTGTCTGAAATTGGCAAGAGGACCGAGGTATTTGCCCGGTTTTCAACGGTAGGAGGAGAAAGGGGTTCGGCAGATGCCGAGCGTGATCCACGGGGATTTGCACTGAAGTTCTATACTGAGGAAGGTAACTATGACCTTGTCGGGAATAATACCCCGGTCTTTTTCATACGCGACCCGTTAAAATTCCCTGATTTCATACACACGCAAAAGCGTAACCCTGCGACCAACTGTAAGGACCCTAACATGTTCTGGGATTTCCTTTCCCTGACACCTGAATCAATGCACCAGGTAACCATTCTCTTTTCCGATCGCGGCACTCCGGCCACCTATCGAAACATGAATGGTTATAGCAGTCACACTTTCAAGTGGTATAATGAGAAGGGCGAATATTTCTGGGTGCAATATCATTTTAAGACCGATCAGGGAATCAAGAATCTAACCCGCCAGGAAGCAGAGGTCATGCGCTCAAAGGACCCTGACCATGCTACACGGGACCTCTATGAAGCAATTGAACGCGGAGATTACCCATCATGGACGCTCCAGATGCAGATAATGACCCCTGAGCAGGCCAAAGATTACCGTTTAGACATCCTTGATATCACGAAAGTCTGGCCCCATGCTGACTTTCCACCCATCGAGGTTGGGAAGCTGGTTTTGAACCGTAATCCAAGAAATTACTTTGCAGAGGTTGAACAGGCTGCATTCGGCCCCGGGAACCTTGTGCCAGGTATTGCCGCTTCTCCTGATAAGATGCTCCAGGGTCGTCTGTTCTCGTACCATGACACCCATCTCCACAGACTGGGTCCGAACTATCACCTGCTGCCGGTAAATGCACCGAAAAATGCACCTGAGAACAGCTATCAGCGTGATGGAGCTATGCGTACCGATGCAAATGGCGGCAGCGGTCCTAATTACTGGCCGAACAGTTTTCATGGGCAAGAGCCGGATATTTCTGTAAAAGAACCCGGCATGGCCATCTCAGGACAAGCAGACCGTTACCCATATACGTATCCAAACGATGATTTTGTCCAGCCCGGTAATCTCTACCGTGATGTGATGACCGAACAGGACCGTGAGAATCTCGTGGGTAATATTGTTGGTCATCTTGGGGGAGCCCCAAAGCGTATACAACTCCGCCAGACTGCTCTGTTCTTCAAGGCAGATCCGGACTATGGTCGTCGGGTGGCTGATGGACTTAAACTGGATGTAAAAGAAGTTGAGAAATTGGCTAACATGTCACATGATGAGCGAGCAAAAGTAACATCATAGAAACTAATCATACGACCAATGATTGCAAAAACTCGTGTGGGTTGCGGGAAACACATGGGTAAATACACACGCTCTGCCTTATGCTTTGCTTCACATTGATACTCATAATCAGTGTATTTAAATTGAATCAAACACATTCTTAATAGGAGGTATTACATTTGCTTAAACAAGTGATAATCTTACTGCTGTTGTTTGTATTCATTACAGCCGGCTGTACTGAAAAGGATTCCACAACCACCACCACTGTCTCAACCAGTGATGGTGACATGGATATTGAATACAACGTCCCCGAGGGGGCCGAAGACGAATGGTGTCCGGCCGGTACTACCTGGCAGGCCTCAAATCCTCAGACCCAGGAGATAGCATCCATGGAGGTCATTGGTACCATGACCGTAGACGGCGTTACCCTGTGCAAGGCTGTTATGGAAACCAATACTGCAGATGAGATCGCGAAAATGGAGTATCTATGGTCAGAGAACGGCGAGACATTCAAATGGACGTACTATGATGCTGCCGGGAAGGTTGTGTCCTTTATCAGCATGAAAGACGGCAAGATGACCATGACAGACGAGAAAGGTAATGTGGTCGAGTTCGGGGTATGACCTGAAACAGAGACGCTTCAATTCTATGACTTGTATAATTGACCAATATTTTTGATTCCGTGTTAATTGTACGAGTCATATGTTCTTATTTTTCCACTGTCCCCAGATACCTCACTACTGGACACGCCGTCAAACAAAGCCCGCAATGCGTACACTTCTCATTGACCACAGCCCGTCCATCTTTCACCTGAACGGCCCGCACTTCACATTTTGCTACGCACAACCCGCAGCCCGTACACTCCAGCGCCCGCCGGATAGAGGATTCTGCTCTCCCCATCAACCGTCTGGCAGCCGGGTCGGTATCGCTCCTGGCGGTCATAGTCCCGGATGCGAACACCTGCACCGTGTCCTCACCCTGGCTGGACGTGACCACACCGTCCATGGAATGCACATCACCCAGCACCATCACCATGCCCGAATCCTCGATAACTTCAAGGTTCAGGGGCACACCGAAACTCCCCTCCGCAGAAACACCGCCAGCCTTGCATGGCCGGTATCCCGATACCATTGAGAACTCCATGTCACCATTGTACACATTG
Source organism: ANME-2 cluster archaeon (assembly GCA_019429385.1). Lineage (NCBI taxonomy): Archaea > Methanobacteriati > Methanobacteriota > Methanomicrobia > Methanosarcinales > ANME-2 cluster archaeon. The sequence continues at coordinate 141,554 of JAHYIS010000001.1, forward strand.
GGCACCAGGTTGATACCCAACCTCTGTGCCATCTCACGCTGTACCTGCGGAGGATTTTGCCATCTCCACAGCCCGAAATCAACCCACCCCTCACCATAGCCGAACTTCTCTGCATGCGAGCGCAGTTTCTCCTCGAACCGGGCCCACATTTCAGGATGTAATTCTTTGATACGGGACAATTCTGCCATACTTCCTGACGGGCATAACCAGCAACCTATACGGTCGAACCCCTGTTCATACAGCGGATTGTGGGGTGCTCCTTTCCAGAACAGGTATAGCCAGATGTGCAGCGCGGTCCAGTTCTGGATGGGCGAGGCTGCTATCTGGTTACCGACCCAGGGATTCTTCCATATCTTATCACTCCGGGCCCGCCCTTCGCTCTCGTACTTGCGCTGCCCGATGAATGTGAGGCAGCCGTCAGGGAAATGCTCCTCGATGAGCATGGATATAGGACCCAGTTTACACGTCTTGCAGCACCACCTGGCCTCCACGGTTGGCGGACCGAACCGGTCAAAGGACTTCCAGAACACGTCTCCTGCACTGTATATCCTGACCGGCAGGTTGTAGTACCCGGCAACATCGTCAACATTCGCCACGGTTTCCGGAAATTCCAGTCCCGTATCCGCAAACAGTACCTCAAAATCCTCGATACAATCTTTCACCAGCAGCAGGGTAGCCAGACTGTCCTTGCCCCCGGAATAGGAAACGCTTACCGGCCGACGTGTGGACTCGCTTACGTTCCTGATAAACGTCTGGGCTTTTGCTTCAAAATCCTTCAGGATATGCATATTGGCAGAAACGACCTCGTCCCATGAATGAGGGTCAGGTGCAGGCACATTCTCGACTCTCCCGTTCCACCTGGTCTTGACGGCAACACCTTTTGTGGCATCCACCATTTCCCGACCCGACATCTTGGCCCGGCCTGCAGCCACAGACGTTCCCTCTGGAGACAGGACCACGACCTCGTCACCGGGCACAATATCTGGGTCGGCATCTATCACACCTGGAGCCAGGGTACTGGCACCCTTTTCTATGAACGGTACTGCAGAGCCGTCGATCATCACCCAGTTGCTGCGGCCGTTCATTTGTGTGAATATCCGGGCTGCCCCCTCCATCCTGGGCAGCAGCCCCCACTGGCCTGACTCCACATCATACCTGATATTTGCCAGTGCCACACCGTCAGCGATTATTTCTTCCATCCTGTCGTCAGAGGGCACTTTGTTCATGATGACGATGGTCCCCTCAGGTATCAGGGGGGCACCGAACTGTGCTGTGGCAGTAGTATTGATTAAGTCAATATCATGGGAAAATGCGGGCCTGATATCACCGGGGGGAGTGACCTTCACTTTATATGAAACAGAACCGCAGGCACACGTGGAATCCAGCACGGGCAGGTTGCACCGGGGACACCAGTGGAGTACCATTTTTCCCAAATATATTTTAGTCATGTGCCTCCTTATGAATGAGAAGTATAGAAATATTATGCAGGATTATAGAGATATCTCAGCAGATATCAGATTTATAGGATGGGTAAATGCAATATAAAAAAATACTGATGGTCCAGGCCATTGCTCTGTCATTGAACCTGACAGTAGCATTCGCCAAGATAGCGTACGGTTATCTGACCGGTTCCATCAGCATGGAAGCTGACGGATTTCATTCCCTGATGGACGGGGGCGGCACCATGGTCGGTATGGTGGGCGTGTGGGTAGCCTCCCGGCCGGCAGACGAATCCCATCCATACGGGCACCGCAAACACGAGCCCTTCGCCTCATTGTTCATTGCCCTGTTGCTGCTCATCACCGGATTTGAAGTGGCAAGGGGTGCCCTCCTTCATCTCCAGGAACCGGTTTCACCCAGGGTCACCTCGCTGAGTTTTATGGTCATGCTTGGCACCATGGCAGTCAATCTTTTTGTCACCACCCTGGAGACCAGGAAGGGCAGGGAATACAACAGCCCTATACTCACCGCTGATGCCCTTCATACCAGAAGCGATATCTTCGTGTCCATTGGTGTGATATTCAGTTTGATAGCCGTCACGGCAGGCTTTCCCGTAATCGATGTGATAGCAGGTATAATAATCGCGCTGGTCATTGTCAAGTCCGGCCTGGATGTGGTGAGGGAAACATCATATTCACTTCTGGACGCATCGGTCCTTGATGCTGATATGCTGTGCAGGATTGCACTGGAAATAGAGGGGGTTGAAGACTGCCACCATATCAGGACGAGGGGTACGGCCGATAATGTCTATGTGGACCTGCATGTGCATGTAAAAGGGGAGCTATCCATAAATGAGGCACACTGTCTCGCCCATGCCGTGGAGAACCAGATTAAAGAGAGGGTTAATGGTGTGAAGGATGTCGTAGTGCATCTTGAGCCTGTTAGGGATCGTGAATGAACTATTGAATAAACCCGCCTGTTCTGGCGGGTTTATCCCATTTATGCGACAACTATCTCCTGACCCCTCGACTCGGCCTTTATCTCAGGATTATAGTATGAGTACGCACTGCTGTCCGGGATTATGGCCTTGACCGGGAACCGGGCCTGGACTGACAGGTCGAACCTCAATTCTTTTCCTTTTGGCAGGTCGTCCACATACAGGATGACCTTGCGGCCTGCAATATCATATCTGCTTATGATGCGGTCGTTTTTCAGTTCATCCAGCGTGGATACTACCGGGTCAAATCCTGTGGGTACTGCTATGTCAAGAATGAGCATGCCGGTGGAATTTGCCTCTCCGGTATAGTTCACGCGTGCATGGACATCTACGATATCGTTCACAGCCACATTAGCAGCATCATATTCCACCTCGAATTCCAGGTCAGTGAATTCCGGTACATCGGGCAGTATCACATTGAACCGCTTGACGAGCTGGTAGCTGATATCGCCTTTTCCTGACATGCTCAGGGTAACCAGTTCTGTGGAGCCGGGTATCTCTACCATCTGCAGCACATCGTAGTTTACGGTATTCACCCTTACCCTGGTAATCTCCTTCCCATCTACACTGACCGTTATTGTGGCATCGGTATCCTTTGCCTGTGTAGCTGCTGCAGTCATGAGCGCTTTGAAGGCCATGACCGTATCCTGGGTACTACCATACCCTCCCAGGCTGTTGCGCTGTGAAGATATCCATTTCAGTACCTCATTGGCCCTGGCATCCCGGTGCTCGATAAGCACCAGTGCGCCGTAGGCTGTCACTTCAACATTCTTGCTGGAAGGAGGCTGCCAGTACATTTCCCTCATCGGCATCACGGCCGGCTCAAGTTCCCAGTACATGCCGTTCTCATCCTGTTTTGCCAGGTCCATGAGCATATCAAGGGCATCATCTGCCCGGTCACTATCCAGTCGCTCAAGCACCAGCGTGGCCAGTGCAAGTGCATAAGGGTCGTCGCTCTGGTCGTCCAGGTTATCTTCCAGGTATTTCTGCGCATTGTCAAGAGCGCCGGGTGCCCTGCCGTATTCCAGCAGTGACAGTGCTGTGTAGGCACTCAGGGAATACTTACCGCTCAATCCCCCCATCATATCCTGGTGGTGCACGAAACCTATCTGGTCCCAGGAGCCGTCACGGTTCTGCCTGTCAACTATCCAGTCAGCTGCCTCGTCGAGCACCGATTCATCTATAGTGGTCACATCCCTGGCACCGCTGAAGGACTGGAGCACGAAGGCAGTGAGCCAGAGGCTGCCCTCGGGGTCGTTGTCCCCGAAAGCCGAGAACGAACCGTCCCTGTGCTGGTAGGTCAACTCACGCTGGTATCCGGTGATGATGAACATCTCGGCCTTGGCCTGTATCTCGGGATTGGCCTGTCCTGAGGTCTTCAGATATCGTAGTATTTCCACGTCTGGCGCAAAGAGCAGCATGTTCTGCTCCCCGCAGCCGTATGGCATACCCAGCAGGTCGTCCACACCGCTGATGGACTGGGCCACCAGGGACGGAGTGAAGCTGAGCAGCACCCTGCCGGAATCGGCAACGATACCCTGTGGCAGGGCGGCGTCCAGGGTAACATCCTTATCCTGCAAAATACCGTTCATCACTATCTCTCGCTGTGTCCCTTCCGCTTCCACGATGATATCTTTCTTTACCGCATCGGCCCGTCTGGTGGTCTGGCCTGTTATCTCCACCAGCTGGGTACCCACCTTTGTGGGCCTGATGGTGAAATGTACCGGTTTCACGCTGTTTGCAGGAACGGTTATCTTCGATTTGCTGGTGCCGATGATATTGAACCAGTTCTCTCCGGCCAGGGTCACCGTTACCTGCTGGTCTTTGTCCAGATAGTTATACACCTGTACGGTGACCGGGAATTCCTCGCCCCTGGTCACTGCATACGGCAGGTCCGGGTCCACAAAGAAATCCTGGAACACTTTGAGGTTGGTCTCGGCAATGCCGAATCCTTCAGGGGAAGAAGAGACGGCATGGAGCCGCCAGGTAGTGATGGAATCGGGAGCGTTCAGGTCAACGCTGGCCTGTCCCTTTCCGTTGGTAAGCAGTCCGGGTTCCCATATCCATGTCTCGGGGAAGAACTGCCTGACCCGCTTCACTTCCATTAATTCACCCTGGTCATCAGATGGAGGTGCGGTCGCAGAGGGTATGGGCGCACCTGTCATGGCAGCCATGGCAACTTCGGTGCCCATTTCCATGACATCTTCCACCACTATACCTCCAAAGAAACCACCATTTCGCCCTCCTCCCATCTTTTCCTGTTCGATTATTTGCTCAGGAACGTCCAGGTCCGGTGATTTTAGTACCTGGAACCCGGCCTCCTGGATAATATCCTGTGCACCCAGGGGAACAGGGGTCCAGTACTGGGGATGGGCTTCGGCCTGGGGCTCCATGAACCGTTTTTCAAGTTCATCGAATACCTGCCGGAGGTTCAGCCTGCCTTCACTGAGAGCGAATACCGATTCGTCCACTATGGAGTACCCTATCATGGATTTGGAGCCTGCATCAAAATCCACGCGTACATCGTCGCCTGGTTCAACTGCTTCCCGGTCGAACGAAACCTGCAGGTCAACAGGCGCTTCCATGAGCACATCAAAGGGCAGGGTGTCTGCCGATACTTCACTGTTGGGATTGATGATATACGCCACCACTTCGGCCCGGGGGCTCATCTGGGGCGTGACCGTGAGGCTGATATTGCGCTCACTGCTCGTGGCAGAGAACACGGCCCTGCCTCCTGCCATAATATCGTAATACACGGTGCCGGGATTGGTGCTGTACACCGTGAAGGTCATAGTATCCCCTACCTGCGGAGTACCCCTGCTGGTCTGGGCAAGGTGGAGGAAACTGCCACTTGGCGAATATACGGTACCCAGGTTCATGCTCTGGGATGCATCACCTGAGCGGGCGTTCAGGGTTACTCTCAGGATATCCTCAGGCGCCTGGAATTCGGCAAGGGCCACACCGTTCTTTGTGGTAACAGTGGAGGATTGACGCTGCTGATTGTAATTCTTATCCAGGAATTCAAGCTCTATTTCCACATCCTTCTCCAGGGGTTCACCGTCAGGCGTTTCTGTCACTACCAGGACATTGAACGGCATACCGGGTTTGACCAGCCTGGATTCAGGTATGACCTGGAGGACAACGGGTGACTGGGTGATCCTGAGCAGTTTGGTGGTGGTCTCGGTGTGGTCTCCGGTATCGGTCACTGAAATATTAAGCTGCATACTGCCCATGCCACCGGCGCCTGAGGTACCGGCTACCCAGCCAACAGCTGGAAGTTCGAATTCTGCAGAGCCGTCTTCCAGGTCTGCCTCATACGTGGCATATTCTTCCCATACACCTACGTACCGGGTGGCTACAACGTTGACCCTGCCTTCGACTGGCTTGCCGAAGAAGTAGGCAGCATCCACCTGCCCGGTTATTGTATCACTCACCAGGAACCAGTCCCGGGGTGTGGTCACATCCACGCTGAACTTTGGCAGCACGTATTTCTCGACCCTCAGGTCGAGCTGGGTCTGGGCCTGGCCCATATCGGCTTTGACCTTCCAGGTGCCCAGGTTCACTTCACTGGCCAGGGGCATGTCAAAGGATGCCACGCCGTATTCGTTGGTGTCCAGGGTCTCCTTGAATATCTTGATGCCTTTGGCATCTGATATCTCAATGGTGCACTGGCCTGATACGGGTATGAGCTTGTTGTTCAGGGACAGGATCCGGCCGTGGATGACCTGCCCGGGTTTGTATATGGGTTTATCGGTCTCGAGGAACAGGGCGCTGCTGTTTGCTATCCTGACACTGCCGTTGAACGTGGCATTGGAGCCGGCAGGCTGGGCCACCAGGGTATAGGTGCCGGGGTCCAGGTCAGGGACATCAAAGGCGGCCACGGCGTGACCGGACGGACCCGTCGAGCCCCGCGTAAGGGTGGTTGCCACACCGGCGGCGTCCACCAGCATGAAGCTGATGCTCTGCTCCACCGGGAACCCTTTTTCAGATGCAGCAATGGTAATGGCTGATTCGCCGCCCGTAAACATGACACGGGGGGCGAGAATCAGGAGGTCGCTGCCTGTATAGGAGGCGGTTGGGTCGTAGGGACGCGCAGGCTGGTTGATCAGTTTTGTAATGGGTTGGGTGATGGTGGGAAAGACGATCAGAAGTATGAGGAACAGGACCAGTAGCGAGATGAATAGGGGTATTTTCTTATCAGGGTTCATGGGTTGAGGACTCCTTGGGATTTTTTGGATTCTTATAGGGAAGATTGGTGTGACAACCTTATAAAGATTGTTTAGACTTCGAATGGGTTCGCAGTTATGGTTCAGGAGGAAGGAATGACTGCAACTCAATAAGTATGCAGGATCTGGAATATCCCCCCCATGAAGACATTAATATTACATCAGTTGAATTATAACAGACATGATTCCCATGACACCCCAGCAACCCCCCTCACAAAAGCACAACGAGAATTGCATGGTCTGCGGCTCTGAACTACAATACCTTGACCGCCCCGCCAGCAGTACATGCATCTACTGCAACAAAACCGAAGAGGGATATTTCGTATGCCCCAACGGTCATTATGTGTGCGACCCGTGCCATAGCGCCGGTGCCCTGGAAATAATTGAGCGGGCCTGCACAGCATCAGCTTCCACTAACCCCATGGAGCTGGCACTGTCCATCATGCGTCATCCCGGCATACCCATGCACGGCTCTGAGCACCACGGCATGATAGCGGCCGTGCTGGTGGCCGCCCACAGGAACATCACAGGCGAAGGCACCGAAGATGACGTAAGGGAGGCTATCCGGCGGGGCAGCCAGGTACCGGCAGGATACTGCGGGTTGTTCGGCACCGATGCGGCCGCCATTGCCACCGGTATTGCCATTGCTGTGATACTCAGGGCCACCCCTTTATCCGATGTTGAGCGCAGCCGCGGCATAACCATGACCTCGAGGGCGCTGGCAGCCATATCCAACAACCGGGGGCCCAGGTGCTGCAAGCGCAGTACCATGACCGTGCTGGAAGTGGCAACCGAGTACTTCAGGGAAGTGCTGGGTGTGGAGTTCGGGCATGTACCTGCAGCACGGCTGCGATGCGAACACAGCCACCGCAATAAAGTATGTGCGAAAGTGGATTGCAGATATTATCCAGGTTAATTTTCCATGTTCCCGGAAGATAATGGTCTTCTCTCACGTTTTAACGAGCGACTGATAGAACACGGACCTGACACGGGCACAGTTTCGCTGTTCAGGACCATCATATATGACTATTATCTTGAAAACGGGAGGGACCAGCCATGGAGACACACCACCGATCCCTATCACATCTACGTATCTGAGATCATGCTCCAGCAGACCCAGGTGGAACGGGTGCTTGGCAAGTACGGGGAATTTATTACTGTATTCCCTGATTTCACAACCCTTGCTAATGCGCCACTGGAGGATGTGCTGCGGGTCTGGCAGGGTATGGGATACAACCGGCGGGCTAAAGCATTGAGGGAAGGAGCGCGGCGAGTAGTGAATGAATTCAACGGGAGCCTGCCGGATGATGTAGAAATCCTGTCCACCTTTCCCGGTATCGGCAAGGCCACTGCATGTTCGATTGCTGCTTTTGCCTTCAATAAACCTGTCGTGTTCATCGAGACCAATATAAGGCGTGTGTTCATTCATTTCTTTTTCCACGACCGGGAATCCATCCAGGATAGTGACATCGTTCCCCTGGTTGAAAAAACGCTTGACAGGTCAGACCCCAGGCAATGGTACTATGCCCTCATGGATTATGGTTCCATGTTGAAAAAGCACATCCTAAATCCCAACCGAAAGAGTACTTCCTATGCCCGGCAATCGCCATTCGAAGGTTCAGACCGCCAGATACGGGGAGCGGTATTGAAGAAACTTCTGGAAACGGGGGAAATGGATGAAAATGAACTTATTGCATTGCTCGATGAGAACCGTGAGCGTGTCAGGAACATCATTCAACAGATGAAACACGAGGGTTTTATTCAGGAGACAGAGAATAGAATGCGCATCTGCTGAATTATTCGCATGATACTGTTCTTTCCGGAAACATGTGAAAACATATATTTGCCTTCGGATACATCAGAACAATGGGGTTACATGTGCTATCTCTCTTTAATAGTCTCACCAGGCAGGTCGAACAATTTCGACCAATGAAGGAAGGTGAAGTGAAAATGTTCACCTGCGGCCCGTCCATCTACCAGCGGCCGCATATAGGGAATTACCGCACGTTCCTGTTCGAGGACGTGCTGCAGCGCTATCTTGAGTACCAGGGATATACGGTCACACGGGCACTGAATTGCACTGACGTGGAAGAAAAGTCTATCCTTGAAGCCAAAAAACACGCTATGGATGTACTGGAATTTACGGGAAAATACAGCAAGCTGTTCTTCCAGGACCTTGCTTTGTTGAAGATACGACCTCCCACGTTCAATCCCCGTTCATCCACATCCATTGACCAGGCGGTGGATATCATACAGAACCTGCTGGAAAAAGGCTATGCATACTGGTACAGGGGGAATGTGTACTTTGACCCGCTCAAGTTCGATGATTTCGGTAAACTGGGACGGCCCGACCTGTCCCGGTGGCCGAAGACCAGGCGCCGCTTTCACAGGGATACCTATCCAGGCAACTACTGGAACCTTGGCGATTTCATTCTCTGGCACGGGTACCGGGAGGGTGATACCGTGTACTGGGACACAAGCATCGGCAGGGGCAGGCCTGCATGGAACGTCCAGGACCCTGCCATGGTATTGCAGACACTGGGACCTTCACTGGACATCTGCTGCGGCGGAGAGGATAATATGGTACGGCACCATGATTATACCATAGCCATTGTCGAATCGGTCACCGGTAAAAAGATGGCAAATTACTGGCTGCACGGGGCACATCTGCTGGTGGATGGCAGGAAGATGTCCAAGAGCAAAGGCAATGTGGTCTATCCTGATGACCTGCTGGATAAGGGGTATTCTGCACAAGAGATACGTTTCTTTCTTCTTTATGGTAGTTACCGGAAGCGTCTGAACTTTACTTATGATAAGTTTACGAAGGTGACAGGTAAATTATCACAGGTACAGAATGTGATCGATACTATCAGGAATGCAGATGATAGCAATGTATCCGGCAATAACGTAGAGGAATTTACAGAGCGTTTAAAGGCTGGTTTTGAAAAGAACATGGATAATGACCTTGATGTCAGGCAGGCATTTAACGATATTTCCCATACATTGTCACTGTTGTCAGGACTTCTTGTACAAAAAGGTGCAGCAAAGCGGGATGTAGGGAAGATCGTTCGTGTGTTGACTGAAATTGATAGCGTATTACAGGTATTCGGGCTGGCAGAGAATTAAGTTATAAGTTTCTTTTTCATCAGGTTCACTGACAATACGAAAAAAAGTGTCGCTGCAAATACGATCCATGCAAGATTGAACAACAGGTGAACGGTAGGAGTACCTAAGGTCAGGGACCGGACAATCATGACCACATGGGTCAGCGGTAGCACTGCCAGTGCAAAATACTGTACCTGTACGGGGAGAAGGGACAGCGGGAAGAATGTGCCGGAAAAGAGGAACATGGGTGTTATGAACAAAAAGGCCGGGTAATTGAGTGCGGTTATGTTTGGCGAGATTGCTGTAAAACACATTGCTATAGAGGCAAAGAGCAGTCCACCCAGGAATGAGAACGGGATTATCAGCAGGGACAAAGGCAGGTCGATAAGCCCGAAAGCAGCAAGTACCGGAAGCATTATTGTTGCATTTATCAAACTTCTGGTTGCTCCCCACAACAATTCACCTGCTATCACTTCATCAATGCTCAAGGGTGTCGAGATCATGGCATCATAGGTCTTCTGGTAGTACATCCTGACATATGAAGAATACGTACACTCAAAAAAAGAAGAGTTCATGATCGAAATCGCTATCAGGGCCGGCGCTATGAACTTTGCGTAAGAGACACCTTCGATGTCCTCGATAAACACACCCAGGCCAAATCCGAGCGCAAAAAGATATAACAGGGGTTCAAGGAAAGGTGGCAGGAAATTTACCTTATAGGTTTGTTGGAACACGTCCCAGTTCCGGAGCCATACCTTCATGATGCGCTTGCTGAGCACAGGAATGTGAAAATATGACATAATAGTTATCATATTCATCATTCTCTCAACTTCCTGCCCGTTAATTTCAGGAACACGTCCTCCAGGGTTGCCGAACGTGCAGTAATTTTCCCGAGCCGGCATTCCTTCAACAGGTGGGATGTGACATGCTCCGGGTCGTTGGTATACACCTGTATTGTATCACCTATGATCTCATAGTCTGCGACCATATCATCAAGGCATGCCAGGATCTCGGGGCCGTTCCCGACCTCCACAATATCGGTGCCGATATTTTTCTGTACCATCTCTTTCGGGCTTCCTTCCTCCAGTATCCTGCCATTATCCATGATAACAAGCCTGTCGCACAGGTGTGCGGCCTCATCAAGATAATGAGTGGTGAGCACAATGGTGACCTTCTTATCCCGCAGGCTCCTGAGCTTGTCCCAGATAAGGTGCCTTGCCTGGGGGTCCAGTCCCACCGTGGGTTCATCCAGGATCAGCAGGCGCGGTCTGTTGATAAGGGCCCTTGCCAGGATCAAACGCCGCTTCATACCACCTGAGAGCTGCTCGATATTGACATTCTTTTTCTCATTTAGCTGGACGAAATCCAGCAGTTCATCAGTAACCTTCCTGGCATCATTGCGGCTCATGTCAAAATATCGTGAAAAGACCATCAGGTTCTCGTATACGCTAAAATCCGGGTCCAGGTTCGTCTCCTGGGGAACGACGCCCAACAATCTCTTGATGTCGGACTGGCTGGTATTCACATCCATGCCGAACACGTCAAGTTTTCCCGCGGTCCTGGGTGATACACACTGGATCATCTTCATTGCTGTGGTCTTACCGGCACCGTTGGGACCCAAAAAACCGAACACTTCTCCTTCTTCCACAGTAAAGCTTATCCCGTCAACAGCTACGAATTCACCGAACGTCTTTACAAGGTCTTCAGCAACGATAATAGAAGAGATAGCCTACCACCACATTACTATTGAATATGGAATTGGTTTTATTTGTATTTCTTTATTTGGTTTTTGCATTCACAAGTTTTTTATATTGGTCTGCGAAATGTGGTTTCATATATGTTATCTGCCAGAGCCACCTTAGTGACGATTATTCTGCTGCTCATATTGCCGACATCAAGCGCCACTATCATCCATGGAATTGTATACGAGTGGTCCACTTTCGAGCCACTGGACAATGCCCTGGTGGAAGTGAACTCCACACCTGTCCAGTTCAGGGTGGCTACATCTGGTGTGTATTCCTTCAACCTGCTGCCCGGGGATTACCTTATCAAGACCAGTTATTACACAAATGATACCCTGGAGTACTATGCAGAGGATAATATCACGGTGACCGACCTTGAAGGGGACTATGTGTTCGATATCCTGCTGTTCCCCCTGCAAAACGAAGGTGAAGATTTCCCTGATGAGGATATTGGTAACATTTCCTATGATATCAAGGAAAATACCCTTCCTGCATTTGACTGGACATATTCGGCAGGTTCACTGCTGGTGTTGTTCTTTGTGGTAATGGCGGCATATTACCATTACAGGAGCAGGAAGGGAAATGGAGAAATGGAGGCCTGGACCGAGTCCGAACCTGGTACGAAAGGTGAACCTGGATTCGACCCGGTGGCTGAACAGCAGCCTCAGCCCGTGCCCGGGACACCTGAGTTCAAAACCCTGCCTGATGACCTTAATGAAGTACTGGGAATCATCCGGCAGGCAGGGGGCAGGCTCACCCAGAAGGAGCTGAGAAGTAAACTGAGATGTTCCGAAGCCAAAGTGAGCCTGATGGTCACCGACCTTGAGGACGGGGGGCTGGTGCGTAAAGTGAAGCAGGGGCGGGGGAACGTGATACTGCTCAACGGCAGGTATTGACTTAATGGCAGATTATAATTTTTTAATTCCACTATCACAACCATGGACTGGATATCACACATCATCTTCGGCCTTGCCTTAACAAGACTGGCCTACATGAAACGCCAGCAGGAGTGGGAAAAATACCGCACCACTATATTATCGATAGCCATCGTCGCCAGCCTGTTCCCCGACCTTGATATCCTCACCACCCACCGCAGCGAAATACACGCACCGCTGGTGCTGGCGGTACTGGGAGGAGTCATCGGTATAGTCTATCCCGTATCACTCAGAGCACTGCTGTCGGGTTTCTTAAGCCACAGCCTGCTGGATATCTTTCTGTTCGACAATTCAAAAGGTACCATCAGGCAGATAATAGACATTGCCATCACCAATGACACGGCAGCCAGTGAAGTGAATGAAGCGGTCGTAACGGGAGTTGCAGCCAATGGGATCATGTTATTGTATCCGCTGAGCCGCAAGATGTACTACATCCTGCTTACCGAAACGACCTATGCATTTGTTGCAATGCTGGTCTTGTGTATTGCTGCCATCACTGTGTATCTCACCCGCTCTGGTACTGACAAGTATCGATAACTATTATTGTCCCTGCTGCATTAAGACAGTTCAATGTCCAGAGTTGCAGTAGGCGGAACATTCAATCCCTTACATGACGGCCACAGAGCCCTGCTTGCCAGGGCATACCAGTTAAGCAAAGGTGGGGAACTCTTGATAGGCATTACTTCAAACGAGATGGCAGGGAAAAAGTACCACGAAGTAGAAGACTGGGAGGTAAGAAAACAGGAGGTCACGGATTTTATGCAGGAAACCTTCAATGCAAGTCCCTTTATTACCAGGCTGGACGACCCGTTCGGTCCTGCCATAGATGAGGATTTCGATTACCTTGTAGTCTCTCCCGAGACCGAACCCACAGCCCACATAATAAATACCCGGCGAACTGAACAGGGAAAAGAACCCATCAGCATCGAACTGGTAAAGTATGTCCTGGCTGATGACGGACAGCCAATCTCCTCAACCAGGGTGTTACAGGGGGAGATAGATATTCACGGCAACCTGCTGCAACACCGATAATAATATTTATCTTGTGGATGTTTTGTGTTCACACTTCAATCAAGGTAATACCATATTTCATACTTCAAGAGGAACATTATATGTCTCTAACACAACTGCCGAAAGAGTACAACCCGCAGGAGGTCGAACCCAGGTGGATGGGAGAATGGCACGATTCTATGAACTACTTTGACTGGGACAGCAAAAAACCCCAGTATATCATCGATACGCCACCCCCCTATCCAACAGGCAATTTCCATATAGGCAATGCACTGAACTGGTGTTACATAGATTTCGTTGCCCGATACAAGCGCATGCGCGGGTACAATGTGATGTTCCCCCAGGGTTGGGACTGCCACGGCCTGCCCACCGAAGTGAAGGTAGAAGAGATACACAAGATCACCAAGAACCAGGTGCCACGTGCCGAGTTCAGGCAGATGTGCGAGGAACTGACAGCAGGGAATATCGGGAAAATGCGCGATACCATGCGCCGCCTGGCGTTCAGCATTGACTGGAGTAACGAGTACATCACCATGAAGCCGGAATACTACGGCAAAACCCAGCACTCCTTTGTGCAGATGTACAATAAAGACCTGATATACCGCTCCGACCATCCCAACAACTGGTGTCCAAGATGCGAGACCGCTATCGCTTTTGCAGAAGTTGAATATGATGCAAGGCAGACCACGCTGAACTTTTTCCATTTTGATGAACTTGACGTGGCTACCACCAGGCCCGAACTATTGGCAGCCTGTGTGGCTGTGGCCGTGAACCCTGACGATACGAGGTACGGACAGTATATTGGCCAGGAGATCGAGGTGCCCGTATTCGGTCATAAGGTGAAGGTGCTATCGGATTCAGGGGTCGATCCCAAATTCGGTACCGGGGTGGTCATGATATGTACCTTCGGCGACAAGCAGGACGTCAGATGGTGGGCTGAACTGGGCCTTCCCCTGCGTAAAGCTATTGACAAGCAGGGCATGATGACCTCAATTGCAGGGAAGTACGAGGGCATGTCCCTGAAGGATTGCAAAGAGGCCATTACCAGGGACATGAAGGATGCGGGCATCATCTATAAGCAGGAGACCCTGGACCAGAATGTTGGTCTGTGCTGGCGCTGTAAAACGCCAATTGAAATACTGTCAGAGCGGCAGTGGTTCGTGAAAATAGATGCAGACGACATCATCTCAAAATCATCAGAGATCAAATGGGTACCCCCGTATATGGAGGTCAGGCTCAAGAACTGGACAGGTACCATGGAATGGGACTGGTGCATTTCAAGGCAGCGTATCTTTGCAACGCCCATCCCGGTGTGGTACTGTGATGAATGCGGTGAGGTAATGGTGGCTAAAGAGGAATGGCTGCCCCTGGACCCCAACCTCTCACAGCCGCCCGATGCCTGTAAGTGTGGTTCAACGTCGTTTTTGCCTGAGCAGGATGTGCTGGATACCTGGATGGACTCATCCATTACAGCCCTGAACGCTGCCGGCTGGTTGTCCCGGGATGATGTGAGGTTGCCTACCCAGTTGCGCCCACAGGGACATGATATTATCAGGACATGGGCTTTCTATTCTATCCTGCGCGCCAGTGCCTTAACGGGTCTGAGACCGTGGGACGACATTATGATAAACGGTATGGTGCTGGGTGATGACGGCCATAAGATGAGCAAGAGCCTGGGTAATATCGTGATGCCGGAAGAGGTCGTTGTACAGTACGGCTCTGACGCTTTCAGGCAGTGGGCCGCTATTGGCGGGTCTACCGGGTCCGATATCATGTTCAGCTGGAAAGATGTAGTAGCTGCGAACCGGTTCCAGCAAAAACTCTGGAGCATTGTACGGTTCTGCATGCCTCACCTTGAGGGTTTCCAGTCTGGTGAGGTTCAGTACAGGACCATTGACCGCTGGCTGCTGAGCAAACTGAACATCCTTATCAGGGAAGCCACTGCCAGCATGGATGCATACCAGTTCGACGAGACCTTGAAGAATATCAGGGGTTTTGCCTGGGATATCCTGGCAGATAATTACATAGAACTCGTAAAATCCAGGCTGTACGGCGACGATACCGAAGCAAAGCGGGCTGCTCAGCAGACCCTGTACGTAACCGTGGATGCTCTGGCAAAGATGATGGCTCCGTTCATTCCTTACTTTGCAGAAGAGGTGTTCTCACAGTTGCATGACCACAGCGTGCATACTGATGCATGGCCCGGCGTGGACGAATCTGCCATTGACGCAATTGCCGAGGGGTCAGGCGAGCAGGTGAAGGAGATTACCGCTGCCATCAGGCGCTTTAAATCTGACAAAGGTATGGCATTGAATGCACCCATGAGTCAGCTCAGGATATACGGGCGTATCGAGGATGTGGCTGATATTGCCGGAACGGTGAACGCCAAAATAGATATAATGGCAGGAGAGCCCGAATTCGAGTATAGCGTGAGCGGTTTGAAGCCGGATATGGGTGTGATCGGCCCCAGGTTCCGTGATAAGGCCGGAGCCATCATAGGTGCTTTGAAACGTGCTGATGCTGCAACCATAGCAGAGCAGGCAGCGGCAGGAGCAATATCTATCGAAGCAGGAGGCGAGACAATAACACTCGAACCTGATTCAGTGGCATTTGAGCGCGAGATATTATCAGAAGGCCATGCGGTTGATGTGCTGGAGGTAGGGGATGTGATGGTCGTGATTGGAAAGTAGGATTTTTTTATTCTGATAAATTAAAAAAGCTCCAGATCCCCCCAGGTCTCGGGTTCATACGGGTCTGCTCCCGGCGGCCATACCCCGGCGGCCATACCCCGGTTGCTGCACCGGGCCCCCAGTCGATAACGGCAAAGCCCAGGGTTGCCGGCATTTGTGTGATATAGATATCGCCGGGTTCATCGTAATTGACCGGTATCACCCATTCCTGCACCCATAAACCGTCAGAATAGTTGCCTAAGAGCATACCGTTTTCTTCTTCTGCTGTCCCGCCGTCATAGTGTGCATCGGCAAGATTGCTGGGTCCATACACCTCTGCGCCGTTGTATTTGTAGTCGTCCCTTCCTGTTGAAAGATCGTGGTCGTGGGTGGTGCCGTCCTGCTCAAGGCGTATGTCCATGGAGTTCTGCCACCGGGGGCCGCCTTCCCATTGGAGGAGAATGTACAGGTTCTCATAATCATGTTTGGAGGCCATGGTATATGGCACACCCCTTACATCGAAATGTATGGATTGTTCCTCATCCCAACCGTCCTCTGATGTGTAGTATCCGTCTACAACGGGTGGCGTGCTGTAAGGTGATATGAGGATCGGGTCTATAAGTGTATTATCTGGAAACTGCTGGTCGTAGGTGTTATAATTACTGCCATACGGGGGCGGGGTTCCGAATGACCCGGATTGTTCCATGACATATATCATTCCCAGCATAAGACCCATCAGGAGCAGGAACAGTACTGAGGGGATGCCGACTACTGCCAGGACCACTCGCCTCATTGATAGTTGGTGGACCTCTGCGAATCCCACAAGGAGTAGGTAAAAACTATAGACCACTAATGCCAGTATGCTCACCGCGACAAAGAATGCCATTATTTCGATGCCGACCCCCTCCAGGCCTGTTATCTCCAACAGGTAAAAGAACAGCACGCCGATGAGGGTCAACGGGAGCACGACATAGGAGATTGCGAGGTAGTAACAGAATACTCGCAGCGTGGCTTCAATGCTGCCTTTTGCACCGCATATCATGAGCATGAAGTGATACAGGATAGCGTTTATTGGGAGGGATATCACCATGCTGATGACAGAGTACAGGATAACGGCCAGGATTATGATTATCGTGAAAACCAGGTCCGAATTCAGGGGAATGAGGGGAGCCCATGATACCATCAATATGGCTGCATACAGCAGCGATACGATGAGGATGGTCAGGAGCGCAAAGCCCATGGGTTCATTGAGGCCGGCTGATACGGGCATGTCCCTGTAGAACTGGCGGGGCTGGATGATGACACTGCGGACAGTGGCGAGGTAGTTTTTCAGGTACGTTTTTGCCGATGACATTGTATGAATCTATTGGATTTATTGTATTTAAAAATTTGTGGTTTAAAGTCTAATTTTTTATCTGGTAAATCCATTTCTTCCTTCATTTCGTGAATTTTTACGGTTATAAAAGCTCCAGGTTCCCCCAGGTCTCAGGTTCATATGGGTCTGCTCCCGGCGGCCATATTCCTGTAGTAACTCCCGAATCTCAATAGCCAGCCATCGTGTGAAGGAAAAATCAGGACCGAGGATATGATGACGACTGCATACAGAATCCCTATCATCAGGATGGTCATGAAGGTAAAGTTCAGGGGTTCTTTGAGAGAACCTGACACGGCTATGTCCTGGTAGAACTGGCGGGGATGGGTGATGACGCTGCGGTCGGTG